>CAYSHJ010001081.1:0-1565 GCA_964430385.1 uncultured Planctomycetaceae bacterium | reverse complement strand
CGTCGCCTTGGGCAATCTGTAGCCCCGGCCCTTGTGGCCGGTTTGATTTGAATTCGTCGGAAAAAAAGCAGAAGTCGCATCACTCAGGCCACAAGGGCCTGGGCTACAGGTTCCGTAAGATTCAAGAATTAGCCAGCCGTGAATTCAGGGGTCGGGAGTCAGGGAATCGAGACCGGAACATCGGTACCCCGTTCGCGAGCAGTCGTGAGTGCTGCGATGCGAAGCGAGTGGACGGTGGCGGCCCGTCCAGTCGACCAACCGCAAGTAGTCCGCCAGAGACGTCGGCAGGCAGCTTATGTTGGAGGTTCGGGAGGTCGGCACCGACAGTTGGAACAGGCATTCGCTGGCGCTTCGGGTGGGTGTCAGACTCGGTCGTGCGAAGTCCAGCGAGGCGATGGGCCTCAGACGCGCAAACGACGCTGAATTTCATCAACGACTTGCGCGCCCGGCAATCGGATTTGCTCCAGCGAGTCGCGATCGCGGAGCGTGACGGTGCCAGCGGTCATCGTGTCGCCGTCGACGGTGATGCACCACGGAGTGCCGATCTCGTCTTGGCGACGGTAGCGTTTGCCGATCGCCGCTTGTTGGGCATACACGGCGTTGATGCCCGCGGACTTGAGGCCGCGATAGATTTCGAGGGCCTTATCCGGCATCCCTTCTTTCTTGATGAGTGGGAAGACGGCGACTTTGACCGGCGCGAGCTTGGGGTGGAATTTCAAATAGACCCGTGCTTGAAGTTCTCCCTTTTCGTCGGGCTGTTTGTCTTCCTGGTAGGCTTCGCAGAGGAAGGCCAGCGTCGCCCGGTCGGCTCCGGCGGCCGGTTCGATGACGTGCGGGATGAATTTTTCCCGCGACAGGTCGTCGAAGTACGAGAGGTCTTTGCCACTCCCCTTGTACTTGGGGGAGCCGTCGGCGGTCTTCTCCAGTTCCAGACCGTTCGGACCTTTGCAGAGCTTGCCTTCCATGTGGCTTCGCAAGTCAAAATCGCCGCGGTGCGCGATGCCTTCGAGTTCGCCGAACTCGCCGGGGCCGAGGAATGGGAAAGCGTACTCGACGTCTGCCGTCCCGACCGAGTAGTGCGACAATTCATCCTGCGCGTGGTCACGCAGAATGAGATTGCCGCTGGCGATGCCGAGCTTCTGATACCAGGCGAATCGGCGGTCGCGCCAGTACTGATACCACTGCCGCGACTCGGACGGGTGGCAGAAGAATTCCATCTCCATCTGCTCGAACTCGCGCGAGCGGAACGTGAAGTTGCGCGGCGTGATCTCGTTGCGGAAACTCTTGCCGATCTGCGCGATGCCGAAGGGGACGCGGACCGACATGCTGTCCACGACGTTCTTGAAGTTCACGAACATGCCTTGAGCGGTTTCCGGGCGGAGAAAAACTTTGCTGTTTTCGTCTTGGATCGCACCACAGTAGGACTCGAACATCAAATTGAATTGACGCGGCTCCGTGAGCCGACAGGCGTCATGTTCGCCGGGGCACCTACTTGGCTTCTGCGGACACTGGCTGGACTTGATATGGTCGGCTCGGAACCTCCCCTGACACGTTTGACAGTCCAC
>CAYSHJ010001080.1:0-3258 GCA_964430385.1 uncultured Planctomycetaceae bacterium | reverse complement strand
GACAACGCTAGCGTGCCGAAACCGGTCGCAACCAATGACGTCGTCGTCAAAGTTTGATTGGTATCGCGGGTTGATCGCAGTGTGTCCGTGCCCGTGCCGCCGTCCAGTGAACCCGTACCCGTCCAGTCACCGACCGTGAATGTGTTGTTTCCCGCGCCGCCGGTAAGTGTGGCTTTCCTAAAACCGCTTAGCGACAGGCTCATGAAATCGCTGGATTTCAACAGCGTGTTTGACAGTACGAAATTGACGTCCTTGCTGGCGACGACCGTATCTGCCGTGCCGCCACCGCCGACAAGTTTTCCCTTGCCGCTCCATCCACTGACATTGAAGGTATTCGAACCGATGCCGCCGGTCAGATGGGCGACCTGCAAATTCGCCAGCGCGTCCGTGGCACCGGCTGTCAGACTGGTGTTGGTCAGCGTGAAGTTCACGTTGCCAAATGCGACGAGCGTGTTGGTATCGGCACCGCCGTCGAGAGAGTCGTTGCCGGCGCCGCCCCGCAGCGAATCGTTGCCGGCGCCGCCATCGAGCGAGTCCGCGCCGGCCGCCCCGTTAAGCATGTCGTTACCATCGCCGCCGAGTTCAAACATCGGCCGCGCGGTCAAATTGGCCAAGTTCACGACGTTGACACTGTCGTTGCCGCCGTGAGTTCTCACGCGGAATTGAGCCGTCGAACTATAGGCGTAGGTGTATGTCGCGCTGATCGAACCAGTCAGGCCAAGCGAGGCTTTTCCCAAACTTGTCAACGGGTACTCGAGCGTGACGGTGTCAGCAGCCGCACCGCCGTGCAGGTGGATGGTGGTCGACGTCGCATAGGCTCCGACGAACGCCACGGTGTTGTCTTCGTTCAGCGGATCACTGTCGGCCTCGGCAATTGTGTTGAGCGGGTCGGCAACGGCAAGAATGAAATAGTCAGCCGCGACTTCCGGCTTGCCTGCTCCAGGAAGCAACACTTGCGAACCGATCGTGAAATTGCGCGTGTGCAAGCCGACCGTCAAGTCCGCCAAGTTGCTGATCGTGACGGCGCTTAAAAACGTGTCCGCGCCATCGGACAGAGCGTCGGTCGATTGCACGAACCGGAGGCGTAGCGGGCTAGTCACGTCGACATCCAAAACCTCGTACTCCACAGTCAACGTCGACTTACCGTTCGCGGTCACGGAGTTCAGCAAAATGTCGGGGGTCAGCAACGTCCGAGTTTCGAGTCTTTCCACATTCGTAGATCCGTTGACGAAGCGGGAGTCCCCGTGTCTTAACGGACGCTGACGACGTTGCTTGGACCGGGAGTATCCCGACGTGAGAAACGCAGATTTCAGATACTGGAGCCAAGCGTCGAGCATGGAAGTGTCTTTCCTGATTCGAGATAATGCAAATGGTGTCTTGAGGTTGATCGGCTCACGTGAATCCAATTCGTCCCACTCTTGGCGAGCGGAAGCGCTCAATGCACAGTTAGGATTGGGAGTCCTCGGCTGCCTGATTCCGCGTGACACGAATGATCGAATAGTCTGGAATTGCCCTCAAATTCGCCGCGATATTGATCAAACGTCGTAGTTGTCATCTTAAACAATTTTTATCCTCCTACAATCTCTATTTTACTTGTTTTGCTCATTTTAACATTCTGCTTGGCCACGGAGATCCCGTTTGTTTCATGGGCATGTTCTTGCGTGGCGGTCGGTCACTGAACCGAAGGAGAGCCTGCAACACGCTCTGCATCGCAATACGGTGCAAATTCCCTGGGGTGGGCCGGGACTGACGCGCGGCCGAACACCGATCCAGCAAGCACATCCCAATCGAATGCCGTTGGGGAATTTTGGCCGGAACACAGGAAGTGCGCGTTTCCGTTCAGTTGCCTGCCACGCGACGCATCGCTTCTCAACGCGGGCTTCGCCCGCAACGTAGCGGCGTCGCTCCGCGACGCCGATCCAAGTCGCGGAGCGACTCGGCTACGTATCGCGCGCACGGCGCGCATGATTGACAACCGAAGACTCAAACACGCGATTTGATGCCGAAGCCTCGACTAGGATCTTTTGTTTCCAGGCATCGTCATGGACTTCTTGCGCGCGCCATCGCCAACTGGCTGTTGTTGACGTAGTGCTTGTACGCATGAGTCATCCGAGCGAGTTGCACTTCGGTCAACTCCTTGATCTGCCTCGCCGGACAACCGGCCCACAGAGTTCTTGGTGGAATCTTCGTTCCTTCGAGGACGACGGCTCCGGCGGCGATCAACGCTTGCTCGCCGATGTGGCAACGGCTGAGCACGGTCGCGGCAATACCGATCAGTGCGCCGTCTTCGACGACGGACGCATGCACAATAGCGCGGTGGCCGAGTGTCACGCGATTGCCCAGAAGACAGGGAAAGCCACGATCGACGTGCAGGATCGAGCCGTCTTGCACATTCGTCTCTTCGCCGACTTCGATGAAGTCTCCGTCGCCACGCAACACGCAGCCATACCACACGGAGCTTTTGGCCTTCAGTCGCACGCGCCCCACAATCACCGCGCCGGGGGCGACCCAGGCGCTCGGATCGATCTCCGGCTGAGTCCACAAGGCATCCCAAACCGGCACTTCCTCCGGATACGGCAGAGCAGGACAGGGGATCGGTGGAATGGTCATTGCACCAAGCCTTTGGTCAACTCCATGAACGCCGTTTCTAGATTCACTTCTTCCTCGCGGAACAACGTGAGCTTGAAACCGTGGTCCAGCAGCAGGGTTGGCAGTTCGCTATAATCCAGAACGTCAGCGTTGAGCGTCGCATAGATCGTACCGCTTCGGATGTCGACGGCGTTGACGCCGGAATGCTTCTCAAGCAGAGCGGCCGCTGGCTCGGTGCGGTCTATGACGCGAATCAACAGCAGGATGCTGCGACGCGCTTTGCGCATCACTTCTTCCACGTAACCGTCAACGATCATGTGTCCCTTCTCGATCATGCCGACGCGCGTGCAGACGTCGGCCAATTCAGGCAGGATATGGCTCGAGACGATCACCGTCTTCCGCATCTCGCCGAGCTTTTTCAGCAGGTTGCGAATCTCGATACGCGCGCGGGGGTCGAGGCCGCTGGCGGGTTCGTCCAGCAGCAGCACTTGCGGTTCGTGCAGCAGCACGCGCGCCAGTCCAATGCGTTGCGTCTGACCGCGAGACAACTGGTTGACCATCGCGTCGCGCTTGAACGCCATGTCGACCAGTTCGAGTTTCTCCTCGCAGATTCGTCGCCGAGCCGAACCGTTGATGCGATAGGCAGCGGCGAAGAATTCGAGATACTCG
>CAYSHJ010001079.1:0-6200 GCA_964430385.1 uncultured Planctomycetaceae bacterium | reverse complement strand
GGCGTCAGCCCAATGGCACTCACTTTGTCCAAATTTCGTGAGCGACAAGGCGCTAGCCGTCGGTGTTTGTCTGCGTTTTTTGCCGCCAAAACCGGCGGCTAGCGCCCTGCCGCTCACAAAGTGAGTGCCATTGGGCGTCAGCCCCCTGGTGCTGTCGCGGAACCGGCCGGCTGACGCCAGGCCGCGCGCGGTATCGTGTCATGAAAACAAAAAGCACGCTCACCCCTGAAGGGATGAGCGTGCTCTAGCTGTTCATCGCTGCGGCTTGTCGTCGCTGTCGATTACGGTTTGGCTTTCTCGCCTTCGGCGACTTTCTTCTGGACGTCGACCGTCTCGGTGTTGACCGTCTTGGCCACTTTTTCGGACAGCTTCTTGGCCAGCAGACCACTGGGGTCGCAGCCGGCGGCCACCGAGACGATTTTGCCGCCCTTGGCGATCAGAAAGTTGGTCGGCATCGTCTTCGTCTCGAAGGTGTTCCACGCCTCTCCCTTGGTATCGACGGCATATAGCATGTTGAGCTTCTTTTCCTTGACGTAAGCGGCCACTTTCGTGTCCGGCTCGCGGAAGATCGCCAGCGACGTCAGGCCGAGCTCCTTGTAGCCCTCGTGCATCGCCTGGAAGTAAGCCAACTCCTTGTCGCACCCCGAACAGCCACAGGTCAACCGGACCAGGACCGGACCTTTAGCGGTCAGCTCCGCCAGATCAATCTCCTTGCCGTTCGCGTCCTTGATCTTGAAGTCTGGAGCTTGCGTGCCGATATCGACCTTCTTCGGCACTGGCTTCGGATCAACCTTCGCCTCCGGCTTCGGTTCATCAGCCAACGCCACGCTGGTGGTGAGAAGCAACGCCGACGCCAGCGAGAGGAAACGCTTCATGGGAGACTCCTTGTGAGGATATGAACAATGGAAATCCAAACGTCAGGATGACGCAGTTTAACCAAGTGCTCCCGCATAAACCAACACCGTTCGCCAAACGTCTCACTCGACGTACAGAAACTCGTTGCTGTTGAGCAGCACGCGGCAGAACATCGGCAGGCGGTGTGCCGATACGAACTCGTGGGCCAGCCGACGTTCGTCGTCCGTCGGCCCGCGTCCCAAGGCCAAGCGATAGACGCGATCAATCTGCGGCACGAGATCGCGTCCCGCTTCACGTTCGGAGCGTTCGGCCAATTGATCGGACATCCTGAGCATGAACGAGTTGTTGAGTAAGGCGAGCGCTTGCAGCGGAGTCGTCGTCACCGCGCGGCGCGGCGTTTTGGTCGATGGGTCGGGGCAGTCGAGCACTTCCAAGAACGGATTGCGGCCGGAGCGAACCCAGGTGCGATAGAGGCTGCGACGCTGGAAGCTGCGACCGATCGGGTCCACGATCTCGTAGAACTGCGAGTTGAACGTGAAGGTCGTGAAGTCGTGATAGCCCGGCCCGCCGACTGTCGGATTCAGTTCGCCTGTCACGGCCAGGGCGGCATCGCGCACGGCTTCGGCATCCAATCGCAGCGGGCTTTTCCGCCACAGCAGTCGATTGCCGGCATCCTGGCGAGCGGCGTCGACTCGCGGTCGAGACGATTGTTGGTATGTGGCCGACGTCACGATCAATTTGTGAATGTGCTTCAAGCTCCAGCCGTGATCCATGAATTCGGCGGCGAGCCAATCAAGCAACTCCGGATGGCTCGGCCGACCGCCGTTGAAGCCGAAATCGCTTGGCGAATCGACCAGGCCAACTCCGAAATGGTAATGCCACAGCCGATTCACGATCACGCGTGCGAACAGCGGATTGCGACGGTCGGTGATCCACGCTGCGAGCGCCTGCCGTCGCTCGGCGTCTGAAGCGTCCTTCGACAATTTGAAATCGGCGTCAAACGCCACTTCCGCAGCGGCAGCAGTTGCAGCGGTCCCCTCTCCCCCGCGGCGGGGGAGAGGGAGCACTCGGAAAACGGCAGCCGATACGGAAAACACTCCGCCGGCCGTCACTTCCTCGGCCGGCGAGGTCGTGCTACCGCGCAGTAGCAAAAACGTCGGTTCGGGATTCTTCGGCACGACAGCATACACCTTCGACTCATTCGCGCGGGCCATCTGTTTTCGCAGATGTTCGCTCTCGAACGTCAACCGACCGCGTTCGCTCTTCGCCTCTTCGGACAGCCGTGCCAGTAGTTCCGGTTCGGCGATGAAATCAGTGACGGTTCCTGCGGAAGCCGCGATTTCTTCGGCGGTCAGTGCGCGGTCGTACAACTGAGCTTTGTCGATCCACGCGGCCAGATGCCTGTTGCCGCCGACGGGAGCGTGTCGCAGTCCGAACACGATCTGAGATTTTTCGGCGTCGAACGTCACTGGTCCGTTACTTTTGTAAGGCTGACCGTACGCCAAGCCGTTGCGGTATCCGGTGACCGTTCCGTCAGCGCCGTACGTGATCGCGACCTGCACGACCGTTTGGTCCGCGTCCGTTTCGGGGGGAGCCTGAAAGCTTTGCGTCCGGGTGTAGCCATTGCTGCCCGCCATCCAGCGAGCCAGCTCTTGCTCGCCGAACACAATCGAGTCAAAGGTGACGCCGTCAAGCGTTTGCACCGTGATCGCTCCGCCTCCCTGTTGCTTCAAGTTCTCCAGCCGCACCCAAACTTCGAGCGTCTTGGCCTTGAGCGGAGTCTTTAAGGGAGCCGTCGCCACGAAGGCTCGTTGGCCATCCAACCGCAACGCGCCGTCTTCGAGCATCGCGCCGTTGTGTGCGGTTCCGTGAATTTCGCCCAGCGAGTCTTGGAGATCATCGTTGAATTCCCATCGCGCAATCGGCTTCGGCGGCGTGCGCTTCTGATCGAACCGAGCTTGTCGTTTCGCGAGGATCGCCTGGCGAGCGTCTGCTTCGATCGCAGTGAGCCGCGTTTGCAGCGCAGCCAGTTCACGTTGCAGCGCCTCGTTGATGATCCGTGTGTCTCGCCTCGGAGCGACGAACGATCCGGCACCCTCACCCGGACCCTCGCCACGAGGAAGAGGGAAAGGCAGTTCTCGTTCGCCGTGACGCACGCCGGCCAGCGCGGCCGACAGGCGGTAATAGTCGCGCTGCAAGACTGGGTCGAACTTGTGATCGTGGCAGCGAGCACAATGTACGGTCAGACCCAAGAACGTCTCGCCGACCGTGCTGATGATGTCTTCGAATTCGTCTTGCCGCACGACCGCGCGCATCGCCGCGCTTTGCTGCGATTGACCGACTTCGTCGTAAGCCCCGGCGACCAGACAACCGGTGGCGATGATCGCGTTGGGGTCATCCGGTTTCAGCACGTCGCCAGCCAATTGCATGCGCACGAACTCGTCGTAAGGCATGTCACGGTTGAAGGCGTTCACAACCCAATCGCGATACCGCCACGAATTCGTGCGCAGCTTGTCCCGTTCAAACCCTTGGCTTTCGCCGAAGCGAATAATGTCGAGCCAATGCCGCGCCCAGCGCTCGCCAAAGTGCGGCGAATCGAGCAGCCGATCCGCGGCCGCTGAAAAAGGGGACAGGTCCATTTTCGCAGCGGTCTTCGCGACCTCGGCCTCGAACGCCGCGATCTCATCGGGCGAAGGGGGCAATCCCAACAAATCGAATGACAACCGCCGAATCAGCGTGCGCGGGTCGGTCTGTGGAGAGGGTGACAGCCCTTCGTCCGCGAGCCTCTTCCAGACGAAGCGATCGATCGGATGCTCGGCCCCGTGAGGGCTTGTCTTGGCAAACTCAGGGACGACCGGCGGCAGTTGGGGCCGAAGCACTGGCCGCAGCGACCACCAGTCGTACCCGGCGCGAGACAAAGTCGTGAACGCGAATGGATCAATCGGCGACGTGCCCCATTTCGCTCCGCCATCGATCCAGCGCCGCAGCAATTCGACTTCTTCCTTCGACAGCGGCTTCTTGGGAGGCATCTCGCCGTCTCGCACCCGCTGCCACAGCAGGCTATCGGCCGCCTTTCCGGGAACGATCACCGCGCCCGAATCGCCCCCCTTCGTTGCCGAATCGACGCGTGTGAGATCGATCCCGCCTTTGTGGTCCGTCGCGTTGTGGCAATCGAAACAGCGCGCCGCGAATAACGGAGCAATCTGTTGATCGAACTGCCTGCCGGCGTTCGTCACTTCCTCGGACTTGGCCAAAGGAACCAGCACCAGGCTGAAAAACACGGCCCGCCGCAAAAGCATTCCGATTTGTTTTGCTCGACTGATTCGCAGCATCATGGCACCTGTTGATGACTCTTATGCTTTGTGCGATTAGATCTACTGTGCATGTTCGTCTTTTTGGTTCCCTCTCCCCCGCATCGGGGGAGAGGGTCAGGGTGAGGGGGTTTTCGAAATTCAATCCGCATGCGATGACGAGTTTCATTTTCTGCAAAGCGTTCGCCCGCAACCGATGGCTGAACTGTGTTCGCCCCCTCACCCTAGCCCTCTCCCCCGATGCGGGGAAGAGGGGACCGGAAATCCGCACTCGTGCGATGTAGGATTAAGAGAAACACTGAGAATTCGCGTGACCAGGAGGTTCAGTCCTCTGGCACGGACTCCACCGGCGTACCGCGTTTGATGAGCGTCACTTGGTTGCCTTTCTCGTTGAAGTGGACTTCGTCCATGAAGGACTTCATCAGCAGGATTCCGCGGCCGCTAGCCTTTTCGAGGTTTTCAAGGTCGCACGGGTTGGGGAGCGCATTGGGATTGAACCCGCTTCCCTCGTCGCGGATCACATACATCGCTTCGTCGCGCGACAAGCGGGCGTCGAGATACACCTGCCGATTCCGATACGGCTCTTGCTGGCAGCGTTGCCGAGCCAATTCATCGAACAGATTCGGATCGGATTCTTTGAGGTCCGAGCTGACTTCCAAGTTGCCGTGGTATAGCGCGTTGAGCAGCGCCTCTTCGACCGCGATGCCGACTCGCAGGCGATCGACTTCGTCGACCAGTCGCACGCAGCGCAGCGTGTGCTGCAAGTACTTCATGAGCGAATGCACCAAGCCGAGGTCGTTATTCAAGGCGAACGAGAATTCATTACGCGACAGTCGATGCATCAGTCGTGATTGCAGGCGGTTTTCGTCGGAGGTTTCGATGACTTGGTTCACGATCTCCATCAGATCCTGGGTCAAGCGGCGTTTGGCGACGTAACTAGCCGCGCCCTTTTCCAGAGCCTGCACGGCGATTTCTTCGCTGCCGCGCGCCGTCATTAAGACCACGGGGGTCAGCGGGAAATCAGCACGCGCCGCTTCGACCAACTGCAGGCCATCCATCCCATCCATTTGCAAATCGGTCAAGACGAGATCGACGGGGTGATGCCTGAGCATCTCCATGGCTTCTTTGCCGTTGGTGGCCATCAGGATTTGAAAGCCCCCGTTGCGCTCCAGAAGTCCTGCGGCCCTGCGGCGATCGACGGCCGAATCATCAACGACAAGAATAGTGTGCTCAGACATGGATGTGATACTCAAGGACTTTGCAGGAAGCTCCGAACCTCGGTGAACGCATTCTCAAGTTCTTCTTGGAACTTTGCAAACCGTGAGCGACTTTCGTCCACGAGTCCGCGTTGACAGCGGTCCTCCAGCGACACCGCCCGTCGCCTCGGGTTACAAAAGTGATTGCTTCGCGTAGCATGTTGTGCGTCGATATTTGAAAGTTGGCTCAATGTTGCACGCAGTGATCATGGCGGGCGGAAGTGGCACGCGGTTTTGGCCGCAGAGTCGACGCGCGTTTCCCAAGCAGTTCTTGCGATTCGGAAGCGATCGAACGTTGCTTCAGGAAACGGCCGACCGTTGCCGCGCGTTCGTTCCAATCGAGCGAATGTGGGTCGCGACGGGACGGAACCACGCCGAGGAAACCGCGCGGCAACTGCCGGAACTCGACGCGACGCGAGTGCTGATCGAACCGTGCGGGCGGAACACGGCTCCGTGTATCGGACTGGCGGCCATGCGATTGTTGGCCGTCGATCCGCAGGCCGTGATGCTGGTGATGCCGGCCGATCATTGGATTGAACCACCATCCGAATTTCAGCGTGCCGTCGAGCGCGCCGTCGCGGTCATTGATCAGTCGCCGCAGACGCTCGTGTTGTTTGGAGTCCCGCCGACTTATCCCGCGACGGGATTTGGTTACATCCAGCGTGGAGCCGCACTCGCGGAAGCGTCTGACCCAGAAAACTCGGGGGCGTTCCGAGTGACCGGGTTTCGCGAAAAGCCGGATGCCGCGACGGCCGCGACATATGTCGCCTCCGGGGAG
>CAYSHJ010001078.1:0-10992 GCA_964430385.1 uncultured Planctomycetaceae bacterium | reverse complement strand
AATCGGACGGCCGAACAGCTTCAAAAAGTGGTGATTGACTTGACTGTCCCAAAGCTGGATCGCTCGATATCCATCCGGCATGCCGTTGAATTTCTCGGGCACACCGGTTGTTTGGCAGACGGCGTCAAAGAGGACTTCCGCATCGAGACGCTTGAGTAACGCTCGCGAGTAATTCTGCTCGTCCTTCTCGTTCGTCGAGTTCGGCTGTACGGAAAGCTGGTACGTGCGCGAGGCGGTGATCGTGCGAATGAGTTTGTGGGTGTCGAACCCGGATTCGATGAAATGTTTCGCGAGCGCGTCGAGCAGTTCCGGATTCGTCGGCGGGTTCGTGAGCCGCACGTCGTCGATCGGTTCGACCAAACCACGTCCCAGAAACGCAGCCCACACACGATTCACAGAATTTCTGGCGAAGAACGGATTCTGCGGCGCGGTCATCCAATCGGCGAGCAGTCGGCGGCGATCACCCGGCGGCGACTGCGAGGGATTCGGTTCACCAAGAGCGTGTGCGAAAACTTCCTCGTCGGTACGCGGATGTCGCGTCGTGCCCGCTTGTCGCGCTGACAGCAATTCACCCTGCGGAGTCGGCTTGAAGCCGACCTGCGTGAAGAATGCTTCCATGCCGAAATAATCCTGTTGGCTCCAGCGGTCGAACGGATGATGGTGACACTTCGCGCAGTCGATGCGGACGCCCAGCAACACTTGCGACACCGTGGCGGCTTGCTCGCCCGGCTGCTTGACCGACTTGAAGAGGTAGCCTGCGGGCTTGTCCCGCAACAGTCCCTCCGCTGTCAGCAACTCACGAGCGAATTGGTCCCACGGTTTGTTCGTGGCGACGCTGTCGCGAATCCAGCGGTAGTACGCATGCGCTCCGGCATGTCCCAGCGTTTGCCGTTCGACGCGCAGCCAGTCAGACCACTTCAAGGCCCAGTAGTCCGCATACTCCGGCCGCATGAGTAATTCGTCGATCAGTCGTGCTCGCCGATCGGGTCGTTGGTCGGCAAGAAATGCCCGGACCTCATCGGCCGTCGGCAATGTGCCGATCACGTCGAGGTACGCGCGACGCAAGAAGTCCGAGTCGCTGCACATCGCGCTCGATTGGATATTCAGCTTGCGGAGCTTGGCGGCCACAAGGTCGTCGATGAAGTTCGCCGAGTTTGTCGTTCCGCCTTCAGGCGGTGCCGTTGAGTTATCATTGCTTGCCCGTGACTCGGTTCCGCCTGAAGGCGGGACGACGAACGGGCGAGGCAACAACGCTCGAAACACATCGACCGCGCCCAGATAACTGGCCATGATCGCCACATCGCCGGGAGTTTCGCCGGTCGCGACGACGCCGAATTCATCGACGGAGGCTAAGCCGTCGTTGTTCGATTGAAACTTGGCGTGGCGCGTCACGTCCTCTTCCGCACCGTTGTCGAACTTCGCGACGACCTTCAGCGGTTGCTGAGCTTTCAGCCCCAGCACCTGCTCGCGCGGCGAGACGGTAATCAACACGACACGCGGGGCGGTCGTCTCACCAAACGGCAGGCCAGCCATGATCCAATTCGCCAGCGAGCGGTACTCGTCAGTGTTCTTCCGAATGCGGACTCCGCCGCCATGCGGCATGTCGCCGCAGACTTTTTGCAGCAACAAGCTTTTTTCCGGCAACGTGGGGTTCGTCCGTCGACCGCGTCCTTCAACCACCAGTGCGACATGATCGGCGACGGGATCGAAGCCGAAGACGGACAGCTTGAACCCGTTCTGTCCTTCCGCCTTGCCGTGACATCCGGAAGCGTTGCACCCGAACCGGCTGAGGATCGGCAGGACGTCGGTCTCGAAATGAAACGGCCGTGAGGTCGGCTTTTCGTCGGCGGCAGTCGCGCCTGAGGCGGCTCCCAAGCCAAGCACAAGTAGGACGCTCAACCACAGCCGCAAAATTCGGCTGGCCCAGCAACCGCCAAAAGGTCTGGAAGGAAGAGGAGGCATCGGCGGGAATTCGTAGGTGGGAGGCGATCGTCACGCCTAATTATCGGACTCTCGAACGCATCAAAGCAAACGGATGCTACCAAACCGGCAGGGTCAGAGACAATTCGCTGGCTCGCGGGACGGGGTCGGGAGTCTTTTTCAGGTCGAACAAATCGTTATTCGGCGTCTGACGACAAACCGATCGTCAGGGAACTAAATGCCGACCTGAAAAAAACTCCCGACCCCTTTCGCTACCCGAGTCGTTTACCGGAACACGTCGGGTGGCAAACTTTCCCCGGACTTGCGCGTGAAAAGTGCTTTCAGTGTCTCTGCGGCCATCGAATCCGTGATCGGGCGGACTGTGCCATCCGCGATGGCTGCGAGAAAATGGTCACCGCGCGAGCCACCAAGATTTCGGAATGGCTCATTGACGTCAATCGCCAAGTCTTCCGACTTCGTCCAAGTCACGGCCGCATCCGCAGCAACCTCAACCGCAATGAAAGTGTTGCTAGTTCCGTCCAGGAAATCGCGTAACTTGATGCCATCCTTCCCTTCAAAGGCCATTCCTGCACCAATCGGCACGACGAACCGAGTCTGACCTTGGCTTGTGAGTTCGAGATCGTCCGACGATGCGAAGACCGCCGGCATCTTGGAAACCAGCGTCAAGTTGTGCTCGCTGTCCCAAGGCTCATTCAGGTGAAACTGCTTATGAAGTTCGGCCGCGCCGAGGAATGGTAAAATATGGACTCGCCAACTCAACAACGGTTTCCCTTCGGCGTCTACGGAGAATGCTGGCGGAAAAGAAAGGGTGGTGTCGTGGTAGTTATGCATGGCCAACGCAATTTGCTTAAGGTTGTTTCGAGCTTGAGCTTCTCCCGCTGCGTTTTGAGCGGCGGCCAGCGGATTGGCACCTCCTCCAAACGGACTGCCACTAAAGGCCATCATGCCCATGAGCGTCGCCGGCAGTTGTTCGAGCTTCGGCTGAGCCGAGTCGGCGATGTTGGCGGCCACGCGCACGGATTGGCCTTGCTCGGTGACTTGCACGCTGTTGACCAGCATCTCGACAAGCTCTGCCGCAAGCGGCGGCAGCGTGGCTTTTTTCGCGGCGAACTGGGATTTCGCCAGCGCCATGAGTTTTTCCATTTCCGGCTTGAGCTTCGCCGCACCGGCTGAATCCGCGCAGACCAACGACGTCTGCAAACGCACACCTCCCGTGATGCTCGCGCCGAAGCTGACCGCTTGTAGCGTTTCTTGCAGCACCTTTTGGTAGTCGGCTTCGCCAGGAGCCGTGACCGTTGGCGCCGCACCGACCGGCTGGGAAAACATGCTCCGGTCTTTCGGCGCTACGACAAACAACAAATGCGGTGACGCATCGACCACGCGATACTCGTTGCGCGGTGTTACGGTCTCGCCGCGGTCCATCGCACCGAAGAGTTCTTCGCGCGGGCCAAGGATTAGCGTGCTCGCGTCGGCGAACCAGGCACCCATCGGCTTTCCACCGCCACTCGCGCCGGGAGGCGGACCAAGGCTCTGGCCAGGTCCACTGCCGGGATTGGACGCAGGGCCAGGACTTGGCGGAACCAGTTCGACGTATTGTTTGCCGTTGCGATCCAGCAGCTTGGCTGCCTGACCGGGCACCGACTGCACGATGAGTTGCTGAATCTTCGAGACCTCCACCGGTTTCTTGGACCGCACGATCGCCAGGAGAGCGGCATCGGTGGGCGGCGGACCACCGAACGCCATCATGGAGGCGGCACCTTGCAGTTGCTGAAGGTTGCGAACGCCGATGGTGACGCTTTCCAGGTCCCCCGGAGTTAGCCCCGTCATCTGCTGGATCTGAGCGACACCGTTGGCGACCTGCGGCGCAGCCAACAAACCTTTCAGCAGCGGAGCTTGCCAGACATCCGCGACCTTCAAGTGAATGATCAATTCCGAGTCTTGAGGCAGCCACTTCAACGCCAGAATTCTGTCGTTCGGTGAATTGGCCGGAGGTGCCGGCACAGCGGGCTGTTGAGCGACTGGTTGTTCCGGCGCGGCCGGCGCGGGAGGTTCCTGGCCGAAGAACATGAAGTACACGCCGACGGCGACGAGCAACAGCACGGACACGGAACCGCCGATGATCAGCGGCAATTGGTTGCCGCCGGATCTCGCTTTGCCCTTTCCTTTGCCTTTGCCCTTCGCGGTCGTTTTCTTGCCCCCCGCCTTCGACTTGCTGACAGGAGCTTCAACTTCCGACTCTTCGTCCTCGGCAGCGCTCTTATCCTCCATTTCCATGTCGTCGAAATTGAACTCGTCATCGTCATCCGATTTCTTAGGCTTGACAGCGGGAGCGGGCTTGGTCGGCTTGGCCTTCGCGCCGCCGCTCGCGGCCGCCTTGGCCACGAAGACCTCCGAACACTTCGAGCACTTGATCTTCTTACCGAGTTTGCTGGCATCGGAAATCGCCAGCTTCACGGAGCAACCAGGACACTGGATAATGATGCGATCGGGCATGCGCTTTCTCTCGGTGCGACGCGGCAACGACGACGAAACCGGAATGAGCATACCGTGACCCCTGCGGCCTCCCAAGGCCGGGAGGTCAGCGAAATACGGCTGGGGCGGCCACACGGATGAAAGACGCGGCCGGAAATCTGAATCCATTATGTCGGCCGTGTTCCATCTGTGATGGCGTCGATATGCTCCGTGCCTCGAAGCGATTGGCCGGTTCGTGTCGGGAAGCAGCAAGGTGCCGCATGCGTCCGAGATCGTATCTCAGTGCGATCGTCTTGTCTTTGACCTGCCTCAGACGGTCACGCTGGCGGCGGAGCGGTCTCAGGTTTTCATCGATCAACCGGAAGAGAGCGGTTGGGAGTTTCCGGCCACGGTCGCGAAACAGCTTGGTTGGGAGAAACGTTTCCAGCTTCGCAAGCCACCAATCACACCGCCTCAAAGCCAAACGACACCGGGAAAGAGCGTTCCTTGACTTCTCGGGGAATGTCCCTCAAAACACGTTTCGGCCGTCGCACCCAAGGGCCGATTGAGCGATGCGAGTTTGAAAGGAATCTGTTTTGAGCGGACAACTTGCGACTTTTTTACCGATCTTCGTGTTCATCGCCATTCTGTTGGGGTTCGTGATCACAAACCTCGTGCTGGCGCATACGATTGGGCCGAAGAAAAAGACCGCCGTCAAAGAGATGCCGTATGAGTCGGGGATGGACCCCGTCGGGGATGCCCGGCAGCCGTTTGACGTGAAGTTCTATCTGGTTGCGATTCTGTTTCTCGTTTTCGATGTCGAGTTACTGTTTCTCTACCCGTGGGCAGTCAGCGCGTACGTTGAGCAGCCGGCAGCGTGGGCTGGATCTCCCTTTGAGCAGCCCGTGCCAGCAATGCATCTCGGTCACGCGAGTCCCGGCATTCCGCTCGAGCTGCGCGGGACGGTGTTTGGTGTGATGCTGGTGTTCATCGCCACGCTGGCGATTGCTTACGTCTATGCGTGGCGGAAAGGTGTTTTCAAATGGCGGTAGGACTTCCCGAAAACGTGTTCATGACGACCATCAATGCGGCGGCCAGTTGGTGTCGCAAGAACAGTCTCTGGCCGATGCCGTTCGCGACCGCCTGCTGTGGCATCGAGCTGATGGCGACGGCGTCGTCTCGGTACGACCTTGCTCGGTTCGGGGCCGAGGTCATGCGGTTTAGTCCTCGGCAGTGCGACCTGATGATCGTGGCCGGCCGAGTCGTCATGAAAATGATGCCCGTGCTGCAACGCATCTGGCTGCAAATGCCCGAACCCAAATGGTGCATCTCGATGGGAGCCTGTGCCTGCTCCGGCGGCGTGTTCGACACCTATGCCGTCGTGCAAGGAGTCGATCGCTTCATGCCCGTGGACATGTATGTGCCGGGCTGCCCGCCTCGGCCGGAGCAGCTCATTCAGGCGATCATGGACCTGCAAAACAAAATCCAAGCCACCGGCACGCTCAACGGCACCGAGTTCGGCCTGCGAACTCAGCCGATGGGCCCGACCCCGTTCGACCGCGACGAGATGTGGCGCGTTGAAGACGCGGCACTCGCGGCCAAGGCGGGCGGGTTTGGGGTGTGAGCAACACGACATGACACCGCATTTCTACACAGAGTCTGAGCGCAGACAACACTTGGAGGATTTCGTCAACGCGACAGAGTGCCTATTAGATGAATTGGAGCAGAGCGATCGGTTCTCCGAAGCAGTGCCGGCTTATCAAGATGCGTTGGATCAGGCCAAACGGTTCCTTGAAGTTGGGTTTACTTAAGACGACTTATCGAATTTGAGTCGTGAAGCTCCGCAACTGTTCTGGCTTCACCCCCACTGGACGCCACCTCATGAGGAATCCGGCGGCAGATCGAAAGTACCGGATTGGTTTTCCAAACTTGAGCCGTTTGAACGCCGAGTGACCGACACGGCCTATCAACTGCGAGTTATAGGAGAAAGATCGCGATGATTCAGACTTACTCGGCCTGCATTCGCAAGGATGGCAAATGGTGGTACGGATGGGTTGAGGAAAAATAAAGGCGTCCTTTCGCAAGGAACAACCAAGCGAGAGCTTCTTTCCAATCTGCAATCGGCGCTTTCCGAGGCACTCGAAATGAATCGTGAAAGGGCACTCGCCGCGATGGAAGGTCGCGACTACGAAGAAGTCCCAATCAAATTGAGGTGGGTCATGTGAGTTTTCCGCTCGCATGAGGAAGTTGACTGACCTCACACGGCGAACCCGGCTATGCTGGGAGTTGAAGCCAAGGTAGTAGTTTCTAATCGGAGTCCATCATGGTTCGCAGAGCATTCCCAGCGGAAGTGACGAACGGGCAACTTCGCTTTCAAGAATCCTTGGCGGACTTGGAGGGCCGAAGTGTGCGGGTGCTGGTGGTGATGGAAGACGATTCACCTTCGTCAACAACGTCATGGCCGCAACTGACGCCCGATCCTCCGACATTCGACGAATTGGATATCGAACGCGACGTGAGTTTTCGAATGCCGCTGGAATGGGAGCCGCTAACGGCCACCATCGTGGAGGATGGTCCGCTGCGCCCAAGCTTGATTGTCCCAGAGGAGATTCTCGATGACTGACGCCTATCCTTGGTACGGACTCGTCGATGGTCAGTCATTGGAACAAGGCGACTTCTTGCTGAACTGTCCGCTGATTCGCCTCACGGCGGCGGACACGGTCGCTCGCAATCGCGGGACGGTCATCGTCCTCAGTCAGTCCTGTGACTTGGCCAACGACAAGCTGGAAATCCTCCAAGTCTGTCCTGTTTTTCCCTTGGAACGACTCGCGGCCGAGATCGATTTCTTTCGCAGCAAACGTGGCCGTGAAGAACTTCGACGCGGGAGTTTGCCTGGGTATCACCTATTGCCTATTGAATCGCTGTGAGCTTCCTGGTCACGAATTGGACTTTCAAGTTTGCGACTTTCGCACGTTGTTCGGAGTCCATGTCTCTGTTGCCAAAGCTCTGGCGGCCGAACAGTCGCCTCGTTTGCGAGTCCTTCCGCCCTATCGAGAGCACTTGGCACAAGCCTTCGCCCGATTCTTCATGCGCGTCGGACTCCCCGTCGATGTGCCGCCGTTTGCCTAAAATTCACGTTTGGAAGAAAGATCGAATGACAACTGACATTCAACACTCCGCCATCGCACTCCTCGCCGAGCACTTCGGGGCCGACTCGCTCGTCTGGAGCCAGAACCGCGACAACGTGCGTGTGAAGGTGGGCGAGTGTAGCCCGCTCTCGCCGAGAGCGGAGGGTGAGAACCCCATCTTTGAGGTGCTCAGGTGCCTGAAGATGCTCGGTGGGTTTGACATGCTCGTCGATCTCACCGCCGTCGATGAGTTGGAGTACCCCGACGCGACCGATCGGTTCCGCGTGGTGTATTGCCTGCTCAACATGGCGACCGGCGAGCGGTTGATCGTGCTGACGTACGTCAACGATCCGAGCCCGTCGTTGCCCTCGGCGTATCCGCTCTGGAAGGGAGCCGACTGGATGGAGCGGGAAGTCTTCGACATGTTCGGCATCCGCTTCACCGGCCACCCCGACCTCCGCCGCATCCTGATGCCCGAAGAGTTCACCGAATACCCGCTCCGCAAAGATTACCCCCTCCGCGGCCGAGGCGAACGACACAACTTCCCGGTCATCACTCGGGCGGAGAGCTAGAGCAGATTTGATGAAAGCATTGCTCGTCAGAATTGGCGTCGATCAAGCGTACGGCGGCTGGAATGCACCCGTCGATGCGGACGGCCGTTTCGTTTATGTGCCGATCCCGGAAAAACTGGGCACACATTTTCATCCAGGTCTTGATCGTCGCTACGGCGAAATGCTTCCCGCGTTGCATCGTTTTTGCGGCGAACATGACTGCGACTTGTTTGATGACCTTCGTTTTCCTCGCGGACTGCTCGAATACTCCATGCACTTGGACCCAGACTTCGAGTGCTTGACCTATGGCGACGAGGGCGGCCGACGAGGCGCTGGGATGGTGGGCATGAGTGACGGCGACCTGCTCATTTTCTACGGTGGGCTGCGCCCGATTCATCGCTGCGAACACAGGCTGATCTACGCGCTTTTGGGAATGTATGTTGTGCGCGAGGTGGTTTCGGTAAAGAGCGTCGCACCGCAGCGGTGGTTCGAGAACGCGCATGTCCGCAAGACGAAACTTGGCGAAACAGACATCGTGGTGCGGGCCAAGCCAGAAGTATCCGGGCGATTCAACCGTTGTGTTTCAATTGGAGAGTGGCGCAACCGCTCGTATCGAGTTCGGCAAGATATTCTCGATGAGTGGGGCGGCTTGTCCGTGAAAGACGGATTCATTCAACGCAGCGCAGTGCCACCGGCGCTAAACGATCCGAGTCGGTTTCTGGACTGGTTAAAGAAGCAACACATTCAACTGGTCGCAAGGAATAACTGACATGGCTGAACCCAAGGTCTATTTCGTGCATTTGCGCCGGCCAGATAGCGCTCGCGAAAACCCGAATGAACGACGAGACGACCCGTTTTGGGAATTTGGCAGCTTTGGATGCACGACCTGCCATTGCGACAATCTAATGCACCCGCGCCGAGCCAAAGACCTCGCAGGCTCTCGGTTCGCATTCGTGCAAAGCGGAAAGCTAGGATCGCGGCTGGTGTTTCTAACGCCGCCGATTTCGGTGCAAGTTTGGAAAAAGAATTGCGAGGCCAGATGGAAGCCGAAAGCGATGCCTTTCAAATATGAATCGGCACCGGTCCTCGTCGCAAACGATGGAAGCAACGATTTCAAGTTGGTGATCCCGTTCGTCCTTGAAGCAAATGGGCAGACGCTTGAAGGTCGCTTTTGCAGCAAGATTCGCAGTCGTTCACAGCCACTGTCTGATGCGCTCGCCAAGGATGTTGTCAAAACTTACGAGCGGATGCGTGCCGCCGCACCGCGTTCGGCCATCGCATCGACGTACGAAGAGGCGTTGCCCCATCTCCCGCCGATGGTTGACCGCAACAGAAAAGAAACATACGAGCGTCGCGTTATGAAATTGGAAGCTGATGGTTCCGGAATGTGCCGCGAGTATTTTGGTTGATGACTGACAAACCGGTGTAAGGATCGCTTCGTTTAATGGCGGTAACAAAGCTATGACAAAACTCGCGATCAAACATTGGAAGAACGAAGATCGGCACGATTGGCAGGGATACTTGGAGGTGTATCCCAACTACTGGATGTCGGCGCGGACTCGACGAGAATTGGTTGCCAAGCTGACGGAATTGAATCGGAAGTTTGAGACCGGCGAGGTAACACCGGCGTTTACTCACGAGCATGACAACGATTATTGGGCGACTCAGCCGAATGAACTTCGACGTCGGGCGGTCACAGAGATGTTCCAGCTTTGTGTTGGAGAGGATTTTGGGAAGCGACGCATCGAAAAGGTTTTGGAAGTTGTCGATGCCAACGGAAAAGTGTTGAAGAGAATTCGAGGCCAGCGAGTGAGGCAACCATCTCAATCAACCAGCAGGGGAGCCGGGCGGCGTTAGCCCCCGGACTGTTTGGACAACGGGCAGGTCCGGGGGCTGACGCCCTCCGGCTCGCCAAGAGACATGACAAGAAACGATACGAACAATGATGAAACGAAGGCCGATTGACGAAAGGCGAGTACGATGCCACCCGGATTCGAGTGGGACGACGACAAAGCCGCGACCAACGAAGGAAAACACGGCGTCACGTTTGTCGAAGCGGCCACCGTTTTCGATGATCCCTTGGCGGCGATCTTTTCCGACCCCGACCACTCCGATGAGGAAGAACGTGAGATCATCGTCGGCTACTCACAACTCGACCGCCTGCTTGTCGTGAGCTTCACTTCTCGACCACCGAACCTCCGAATCATCAGTGCTCGGCGAGCAAGTTCCAAGGAACGACATAAACACGAACAAAACCCAATGTGAGGGTTCCATCATGCCTGACGAAATATCTGACGATCTCCGCGACGAATACGAGTTCGACTATGCCAAAGCCAAACCGAATCGCTTTGCGACCTCGCACGGTTCATTGAAGTCCGGCGGTCGTGTTTTTTACCTGGAGCCGGAAGTGGCCTCGCGATTCGCCTCGTCCGAAGAAGTCAACCGCTTGCTCAAGGCATTGCTGGAAGCGATGCCTCCACCAACTGAACCGCAAAAGATTTGATCTCACGGAATCTGATAGGAACAACATGCCGTTTGAAGTTTCTGATTTGATGACTGACGATGCGGAGTCCGCGGATAAAGAGTATCTGTGGACGCTCAACTTTGGGCCGCAGCATCCGGCGACGCATACTACGTTGCGGCTGATCTTGACGCTCGACGGTGAGAAGGTCGTCAAGGCGGTGCCGGATATTGGGTATCTGCACTCCGGGTTCGAGAAGCTGGCGGAAGACCTGGACTACAACCAGTACGTCACCATCGTCGATCGCATGAATTACCTCTCGCCGCTGGCCAACGAGATCGCCTGGCATCATGCAGTAGAAAAACTGCTGGGGATCGAGCTGACTCCGCGGTGCAAGTACATCCGCACGATCATCGCCGAGCTGATGCGGCTGCACGATCATTTGCTCAACACGGGGACC
>CAYSHJ010001077.1:0-5293 GCA_964430385.1 uncultured Planctomycetaceae bacterium | reverse complement strand
CGGCTTGTGTTGGCTTGTACCCCGTCGGAGAAGGAGCGGGTTTCGCAGGCGGCATCATCAGCGCGGAGGTCGATGGGTTGCTGAGTGCGAAGCAGATCGTGCGGCAGTTTGCACGGTGCGCGTGACGGGGGCGGACTTGCGACAGTCCCGCCACTCTCAGCAATGGAAGTTTCGCTCACAATCTTACTCCCTCTCCCCCGCATCGGGGGAGAGGGTCGGGGTGAGGGGGATTCTTCGACCAGGGAAGCGCTCGCCCCCCCACCCTAGCCCTCTCCCCCGCGGCGGGGGAGAGGGGACCGGACAGATCCGGGGGAGAGGGGATCGAGCAAGCCATCTAACGAATCCGAATTCGGAAGGGCATCAGCGTGAGTCGGCTTTCGCGGGCGAGGCGATTGACTTGTAGGGCGAAACGAATGTCATCGGCCAAGTCGGGCGCGAGTGATTGCAGCGCGGAGGTCAACGTGGCATCAGTCGCGATGCGAGATTGCTCGTCTGGATTGATGGGGCCAAGCAGTTGCTCGAACGGGCTGACGGGACGGGGCAGGATCAGGCGTTCGACTTTGTCATCGGGAGCCATGCCGGCCAGTTGTTTCGCGTGAGCGAAGGCGTCTTCGAGCGTTCCCAGCTTGTCGACCAAGCCCAGCTTCACGGCGGACGCACCGGAATAGATGCGGCCGCGCGCGAGTTTCTCCAACGCCGCGACTTCCATCTTGCGACCTTTGGCCGCTTTCTCGGTGAACTGCTTGTAAATGTCGAGTAACAGCTTGGTCATGGCCGCACGTTCGCTGTCGGTGAAGCCGCTCGTCATGCTCAGGATGCCGCTGTTCTTGCCGCGTGAGACGACGCTCGTGGTGATGCCGATCTTATTGAACAAACCCTCGATCGCGATCTTGCCGCCGACCACACCGATCGAACCGGTGATCGTACCCGGCTCGGCAAAGATCGCGTCGGCACCCATCGCGATGTAATAGCCGCCGCTCCCGGCGACGTCGCCCATGCTGGCGACCACCGGCTTGTCGACTTTCTCGATCGCTCGCCAAATCAGGTCGCTGGCGAGCGCGCTGCCACCAGGGCTGTCGACTCGCAGGACAATCGCCTTCACCGTCGCGTCGGACGATGCCGTCTTGATCGCTTTGACGAGCGTGTCGCTGCCGAGCGTGCTGTCGCCGAACAGATCGCTGCTGCTGACTCCGGGCATGATCATGCCGCTGGCATGTATCACGGCGATCTTGGGACCGAGGCTGCGTCGCTGCGTCGGTTCCATGCCCATCAGCAAGTTCATCATCTTCATCATGCCGGCGAAGCCGCTGAAGTCGGTGTCAGTTTTCTTCTTGCCATAGCGCTTCACCAGTTTGACCGCCGCGTTGGGTTGAGCTTGCTTGAGGATCGCCGACAGTTCATCCTCGTAGGCGACGCGCGTGATCAGACCGAGTTCCTTCGCGGCGGCGGCCGTGTGCGGCCCATTGTCGATCGCGTCTTTGACCTTGTCGGGATCAAGTCCTCGTCCCTTCGCGACCATTTCCACCATTTGGTCGTAGAAGTCGCCCAGGACGCTTTCGAGTTCTTCGCGGAACTCTTTGCTCATTTCCGTGCGCGTGTATGGTTCGGCGGCGGACTTGTACTCGCCGACACGCAGCATTTCGGCCTTGATGTTCAGGAAGTCGAACAGGTTTTTGTAGAAGCTGACTTCGGATCGCACGCCCAACAGCATCAACACTCCCGACTCGGGCATGACGACTTCATCGCACCCTGACGCCAGCAAGTAATCACCGGAGCCAGCCGAATCGAGATAGGCGACAACCCTTTTGCCGCCGGCACGCACTCGCGCGATGGCCTGACGGAACTCGTTCAACTTGCCGCGGCCGATTTCGGGGCTGTTGAGTTTCAACACGACACCCTGAATCGAGTCGTCCTTGGCCGCTTTATCTAAGCGCGCGATCGTGTCGGACAGGCTTTCGCTGATGTCGCCAAACAGGCTAAGCATCTGCGGGCCTTCGGGATAACTTCCTTTCAATTCGATGTGAGCCCAGGTAGAGCCATTCGCCGCGGGAGTTTTTTCGGCTCCGTCGGGCGCGTTGGCGAACGCGATCGTTCCCGCCAAGGTCAGGCAGACCAACAGGCTTCTTGAACACATGACAAATAACGCGCGGAAGAATGACATCCGAAACGAGCGACAGTTCCTCATGGCATGGTCTCGCAAACAGGAATGGCGAATCATTGGCCTCACAACAGGCCGGTAGTTTAGTCTCTCGTTGTGGTGGTGTCAGTGGCCTCTGCGTCGCCAGGCTCTACAATCGCGAGGTTGATGGCGAAACACGTGTTGTCGTCTCTGTGTCGTGAGAGGTCCAATTCTGTTTCGTGAGAGGTGCAATGTCTGCGAATGCTCATTCCCTTCCGATCGAAGTGTCCTGTGCCCAAGTGAAAGCTCGACTGGATGCCGGGCCGACGTTCGTCTTCATCGACTGCCGCGAGAGCGACGAACATCAGCAAGTCAACATCGTGCAGGCCAGGTTGATTCCGATGAGCGAGTTGGGGAACCGCGTGGGCGAGTTGGAAGTGAACAAGCAAGACGCCATCATCGTGCATTGCCATCACGGCGGCCGGAGCTTGAAAGTCGCCAATTGGCTGCGGCAGCAGGGGTTTTCCAAAGCACAAAGCATGTCGGGCGGCATCGATCAGTGGGCGATCGAGATCAATCCCAGCTTGTGTCGGTATTGATGAGGGTTTCCGGTCCCTTCTCCCCCGCATCGGGGGAGAGGGCTAGGGTGAGGGGGCGAATACAGTTCAGCCATCGGTTGCGGCAGAACCCTTTGTTGAGACATAAACTCGTCATCGAAAGCCGAGTGGTTTTCAATACCCCCCTCACCCTGACCCTCTCCCCCGATGCGGGGGAGAGGGAACCAGGACGACGAACATGCACAGGCGATGTAATTGATCGGCCGCGCAGGTTGCAATTCAAAGTTTTGATCTCGCTCTTTCGCTTGCCTCGAACAACGGAAACACGATCATGCGGTCACGAATGATTGTTCCGATCGGCGTCGTTTTGGTGGCGTTCTTGCCGAACCGCGGTTGGACGCAAACGTCAGCTTCCCCTGGTCCGACTGAGGAACTGCTCGTTCAGGCTCGGCAGAAGGGGATCGCGTTCCTGAAGTCGAAACAATTCGACGAAGGGAACTGGGAATTTCCTGGGCACGATGTCGGCATCACGGCGCTCTGCACGTTGGCGCTGCTGGAGAACGGCGTTCCGCAGTCTGACCTAGCCATCGAAAAGGGACAACGATACGTCAAGAAGAACGTTAAAGAGCTGGGGTCGACCTACGACATCACGTTGGCAATCGTGATCTTGTCCCGCTTGGACGAGCACGGCAACAAGTCGATCATTCGCGACTTGGGTGCTCGCTTGATCGCCGGCCAAAACACGGGAGGCGGCTGGAGCTATTCGTGTCCGGCGAAAGTGTCAGCGCTCATCCTGACCAATCCCGACAGTCGACCGAAGCCGCCGGAAGGACCAGGCGATAACAGTTGCACTCAGTTCGGAGTGCTCGGCCTGTGGACCGCGTCGCGATCGGGCGTCGACATCGACTCCGCCATGAACGCCGTCGCACGTCGCTTCAAGGCGACGCAAAACGCGGATGGAGGCTGGCCGTACACAACTGTCGTGGCCAAGCAGGGCGAGACTGTGAAGACGAATCCGTCCGGCTCGGCGATGACGTTTGCCGGCCTGTTCAGCTTGACGGTCGCGCGAGCCAACAAGCTCCGCAAGCAGCTTGAAGAACGCGAACTCGGCGGGGATGACAAGTCGAAGGCGGGCGCATCCGGCTCCAAGAAGTCGACGACGGAGGCATCTAAAAAAACCTCGACCGAGAAAACAGCGCCCGGAGACAAACCCATTGACGCGGATGCCGCGAAGACGGAAGCCACAGGCAAACCAACACAAGCCACAGGCAAACCAGACGAAGGCAGTGTGTTGATGAAAGACCCGATCTTCGCGAAAGGCCTGGAGATGGCCGGCAAGTTCGTGCAGAGCGGTGATCAAGCGCGATATTTTCTGTGGTCGACCGAACGTCTGGGCGTGCTGCTGGGTGTCGACAAGTTTGGCGGTGTCGATTGGTTCGCCCAGGGCGCCGACAACCTCGTCAAGACTCAGCAGATGGACGGCTCGTGGCCGGAGGCTCACAACGATAAGGGCTTGTCGCAAACGGCGTTCGCGATCTTGTTTTTGCGGAAGGCGAACTTGGGCAGCGATATCTCGCGGTTGCTGGACGGCGATCCGGAGAAGTCGTTCGTCATCGTCAACCGCGCCGATAAACCTCGTTTCGGCAGTCTCGAAGAGGCGCTCCAGGCGGCTCAATCGGGCGACACACTGCGAGTTGACGGCGATGGCCCGTTCAAGCTGCCGCACGTCGTCGTGGACAAGAACCTGACGATCGCAGCGGGTTTCGGTTATTTGCCGACGTTCGTTTACGAAATCGGTTTCGACGCCCGCGGAATTCGCTCGCGACCGGACAAAGATCCCGAGGCGCGATACCTCCTGAAAATCTCGAATACGGTGTTGACGCTCGAAGGACTGAAGTTCGACTTCAACCCACCGGAGTTGGCCCAGAATATTCCGTGGTCCGTGATTCGCGTCGCGGGCGGCGAGTTGCGCATGTTGAATTGTTCGATCACCGAAGAAGGCCGCAAAGGGACCGCGCTGGTCGAGGTGACGGAACCGGCTCGAGTGCAGATGCGGAATTGTCTGCTCGGCGGCGGCCGAGCGGCGGTGGAACTCGCGGCGAATGGCCAGCAATCGGTCGAGGCCGACAACTGTTTGCTGTTCAGCGACAATTGCCTCGCCGTCGTCAAGCACTCGACGGCCAAAGAGGCCGAGACCTCGCTGGCGATTCGCACCTGCACAGTGCAAGGGACGAACGCCGTCCACGCGCCGATCACGACACCGTTGAAGATCACGGCGGAAGGGAACCTCTTTAAGACGGATTGGATCGGCAACTCGCTGCTCGTGGCCGACAACAGCAACAAAGACCGCAGCTGGGAAGGATCGGCCAACGTTTTCGGCGTCTCCAAATGGCTGGGAACGAACGGCCGTGCCAGCACTGCGGTCTCCGACGTCAAGACCTTCGCCAAGTTTTGGGGCGTGAACGAGAAAGGCTCGTCCGCCAAGCCGATCATCTTCGAAGGCAAGCGCGCAAACAAATCGGCGAGCCACCGCATGCGCGCGACCGAGTTCGCTCTCGCCGCACAATCCGAATTGGGGCTGACCGCGTCGAAGGCCGGCATGCAGTTCCTGATCGTC
>CAYSHJ010001076.1:0-35957 GCA_964430385.1 uncultured Planctomycetaceae bacterium | reverse complement strand
TTTTGTGGTGGCCGACCTTGTCCTGACAAGGGGAAGGCAACAGTGATGTCGAACGTTTTTGGCGAGTTCGATGTCGCCCCCACGGAGTCTGAGACCACAGGCATGGCTGGAAACTTTCCTCACGGAAGCCGGGAGGCCCCGGAAACATCCACACCGTCGAAGCGAGCTTGGATTCCCAAGCTCGATGGCAAGCAGCGTCCCTTGGGGATCGCTGCGCTGGAGGACAAGATCGTCCAACAGGCCGTGAAGACGGTGCTGGAATGCCTCTACGAAGAGGCGTTTCTGGGCTTCAGTTACGGCTTTCGTCCTGGACGGGGCTGTCACCAATGGTCTCCGACGACCGTGGGGACGCCGCAAGGCGCGGTGATTTCACCGCTCTTGGCGAATGTGTTCAGGCACTACGTCTTGGACCTGTGGGTGGAAGCGTGGCGGAAACGTCACGCGAAAGGAGAAGTCATCATCGTGCGCTATGCGGATGATTTCGTGAGCGGTTTCCGCGAGGAATCCGACGCGAAGCACTGCTTGGTGGCGCTGCGGGAACGGTTCACCAAGTTCGGCTGGGAACTGCACCCGGAGAAAACGCGGCTGATCGAGTTCGGGCGCTACGCGGCCGAACGCCGGTTGAAGCGTGGCGATGGCCCTCCGGAGACGTTCGACTTTCTGGGCTTCACGCACATCAGCGGGACGACTCGGAAAGGAGACTTCACCATCCGCCGCATCTCGTCGATGAAGAAGCTGCGCAACAAGCTGCGCGAACTGAAGGACAAGCTGACGCGGAAAATGCACCAAGACGTGACGCAAGTTGGCTCTTGGGTTCTGAGCGTGTTTCGGGGGTGGTGCAACGACCACGCGATCCCCGGCAACTCGGAACGGCTGCAACAATTCCGCAACGCGTTCCAAGACCTCTGGCTCCGCGTGCTGCGACGACGCAGCCAACGAGGCCGCCGGATGACTTGGCCCAAGTTCAAGTCGCTGATCGCGCGCTGGCTTCCCACACCGAGAATCCTGCATCCCTATCCCGATGTGCGGTTTGATCGTCTTCATCCAAGGTAAGAGCCGTATGCGGTAGTTCCGCACGTACGGATCTGTGCGAGGGGCAGCCCGCAAGGGTTGGCTCTATCGCGATAGTCGTTGTTTGAATGTCCCCCGTTCTTTGAATCGAATCAACGGGGGGAATCACGAATCAACGACTCCTGACCCCTTTGATCCGTCATGCATCGTTAAGCGCACTCAAGTGCAACGCCACGCACTCGGCGAGCGCGGCCACGTGGTAGCCACCTTCCAGCAGGCTCACGATCTTTCCGCCACAGTGCTCTTTCGCCACACCGATGACAAGTTCCGAGAGCTTCGTGAAATCTTCGGACTCCAATCCCAGCGAGCCGATCGGATCTTTCGCGTGCGCGTCGAAGCCCGCGCTGATCAGCACCAACTCCGGCCGGCAGCGTTTCGCGGCGTCGAGCAACATCGACTCGAACCGTGCGAGATACTCACGACGCGGTGAGCCGAACTTCACGGGCAGGTTGAAGATTGCTCCCAACCCTTTGCCTTTGCCCGTTTCGCCGTTGTCGCCCGAGCCGGGATAAAAGGGAAAGCGGTGAGCGGAGAAGAAGTGAATCTCGCCGTCTTCGTAAAAGAGGTCTTGCGTGCCGTTGCCGTGATGCACGTCCCAATCGACGATCAACACGCGCCGCAGGCCATGAGCCGCTTGAGCATGCCGTGCCGCGACGGCCACGTTATTGAATAGGCAGAAGCCCATCGGTTCCTTGGCCAGCGCGTGATGTCCCGGCGGCCGGACCAGGCACAACGCGCGACGATGCTGGGCGTCGCTCGCCAGAACTTGATCGACGGCGGCGCAGGCGGTGCCGGCGGCTCTCAGGGCCACGTCGTACGAGCGGCGACTGCAAATCGTGTCTTGCTCGATCCGCCCGCCACCGTCGCGGCAGTATCGTTCCACGTGGTCGATGTGCTCGGCCGAGTGGACTCGCAACAGTTGCTCGCGCGAGGCGGCCGCGATCTCGCCGCGGGCACAACGTCCGTCGTGCTTCAACTCCGTCAACTTGTGCGTGATGCTCCGCAGCCGCTCGGCGGATTCCGGGTGCTTGCCCGTGTCGTGCTCCAAAAAGACAGGGTTGGTGAATAGCAACGTCATGACGGCGGCTCGGAGTGGAGAAAGTTGGATGGGCCGGTGTAGATTGTCGATCGGGCGAATTGTGCCATACAACCCTCGGACTGAGAATCCGTAACATCCTTCCGCCGCGCGACCGTTGATCGGCAATTGATCGGCGTCCCAGTGCCGCCGCTTGACACTATCCGAAAACCAGTGATACGGTTGACTCAGCGTATGCATCTCTGACCGGAGTTCGATGCTGAGATTTCGGTTCGCTGGTTCTCCTTCACTTCGTTCGCCGTCGTCCCGGTTATTCCGTCATTGATCAGGAAGTCGTGTTTGTACGCGGGAATTGGCTCGCTGAGCGAACGGAATGTGGCAAAACCCGCGCCTGCTGGGTACCTTGTTTCGTTCCTGGATAGAATCTTGGAATCGCGAACGACGTTCGATCGTTCGGCGATGTCCCAATAAGCGAACCGTGTCTTGCATCCGGACCTCTTTTCACAAGCGTGTGTGGCAAGCGTGCCGACGACCTCCACTCGAAGCTTCCGATCTATGCCTGCTCGACTAGCGCGAATTCGATGGATGTGCCCTGCCGGCGTGCTGAGCGGGGTACTGTTGGTGTCATCGACGCCGTTCGTTTACTGTCAGGTCAGCGACACCGCCGAAACTCGACCGGAAGACGTCGCTGGCCAGCCGCAAGAGGATGCTCTTCCGCCTGGTTTGATCCAGGCCCGCGACATCCCGCCCGAGATGCAGATCACCAACGAGCTGTACTCCGAGGCCGACGAGATCGCATTCAAACGCACGGGTCCGAAGCCCTTTGAGGACGCTCTGAAGTCGTCGAATCTCACCGACGAAGATAAGAAGGCGATCGACGCTGGTGCCAAGTATTGGGTGTATCGCTATTCGATGAAGAAGTACCGCGAAGAGGAAGCACCTAAAAAGGGCGAAAAGCAGGGCGGCGTGTCCAAAACCGCTCCGCCCAAAGAGCGACTACACACCCTGTCGAAGACGATGATCAACGACATCAAACTCAAAGTCAAAACACCGGTGGCTCGCGAATACTTGCTGAAAGCCATTACCGACCGCAGTGCGGAATTGCTGGATAATCATTTCCTCGTGCGTCTGAACATTGTCTTACTGCTAGGCCAATTGTCCTCTGAGTACCCGACGAAGGCCGGTGTCGAGCCTCCCGCTTATGTTGGTGCTTACCCAGTTCTGCTGAAGGCGGTCACGGACGACAAACAGCATCTGGCCATCAAAATCCCCGCTGTGCGCGGGTTGATGCGCATCTGTCGCACGGGTCTGCCGCCTGATCCGAACGACAAGAAACGAGCGGAGATCGCTCTGGCGCTGGTGCGGGAACTCAAACGAGCCGACACGCACTGGTGGTATCAGATGGTGTTGGTGGAGTGCTTGGCGACCACAGGTGTGACCGTCGACCCGGCCGCTCGCAACAATCCCGTGGTCTTGGACGCACTGCGCGAAACGATCTCCGACAAGAAACGACACTGGGAAGTGCGCACCAAGGCGGCCAAGACCGTCGGTCGTCTACCGCTGGACAACTCCATCAACATCGCACCCACCATGTATGCCATCGCCAGTCTCGGATACGAGATGGCTCAGGCCTATAACGCCAGCCCCAAACCAGTGGAATGGAAATACTACTCCGTCAACTTGTTCTTCGCGTTCAAAGCGGAACGCGGAGAACCACTCGTTTTGGGAAAACGCAAGCCCGGTTTGATGGAAGCCCTATCAAATTCCAAAGACGTCAAGGATGCTTACGAGCAAATCTTGTTGATCGCCAATCATGTGCTGAACGCAGACGGCAAGCAGTTCTCGAAAGACCAGTTGAAGGGTTTTGAAGATTGGCTCCAAAGCCGCAAGCCCGCCAACGTCGCGCCTGCGGGCAATGCCCCCGTGGGTGCCACTCTCAAGACCGAACCGGCTCCGCAAACCAAACCGGCATCGACGGGATCGGCGGAATAAATCGCTTCCGGTATCGTCTGCCAGGCGAGGTTAAGATCGCCACGTACGAACCGCCTGTTGCGGCTGTGTCGAACCGGCCGATCTTCATCAATGCCCGTCATGTTTCGCGACATGTTGGTCGGCGACGAGAATGACGAACAGCAACGGGCCGCGCTGACGTTCGTCAAAGCGCGTGCCACAAGCGTCGACGACCTGACCAACGACACCGCCAGTTTGTTCTTCGGCGTGAATGTCAGTTGCGCGAAATGCCACGACCATCCGCTCGCTTCCGATTGGCAGCAAGACCATTTCTATGGCATGTCGTCGTTCTTTAGTCGTACTTACCTGACGAAGAAGTCAACGCCTTGATGAAAGAGGACAATGCTCCGTCGCCGACGAAGCCGCAGTTCAGCCCGCGCGAGAAGCTGGTCGAAGTCGCTCTGCACAGCGAGGACAACCGCTACTTCGCCCGCAACATCGTCAACCGCCTTTGGGCGCGGATGCTCGGACGGGGTCTGGTTGATCCGCTGGATCAGATGCACTCGGCCAATGTTCCCAGTCATCCGGAGTTGCTCGACTGGTTGACTCGCGATCTGGTCGCACACGGCTACGACCTCAAGCGATTGCTCCGCGGCATCGCGCTCAGCCAGACATACTCGCGCTCCAGCGAATGGACTTCACCCGGCGAGCTTCCTGCTTCATCGCTGTTCGCGGTCGCCAAGATCAAACCTCTGTCGCCGCGTCAGTATGGCTTGTCGTTGTCGGTGGCCTCGCACAATCCGACGCAGTGGCCGACGTTTGATCAAGCGGAGCAATGGGCGATCTGCTCGCGACCGCCGCGCGACGACGATCACCAACAGGCCGTGACGGAATATTTCGAGAAACATTCGTCCGATCGACTCGCCGCCATTCGGCAAGTCGTTTGGGCGTTGCTGACCAACCCGGAAACTTTTTCTGCGGATCACCGGAGCACGGTTTGTCTCGCCGTGGATTTTTGAGCGCGGCCACGGTCGGAGCCGCTGGCACATTCGCCGCCGACATGACTCGGCTGGATGGTCTGCGGCATCCGCGGCGGCGTAGCCTACGGCAAGACCGATGAAGACGGCCACAAAGTCGCCGACGGAGAAGTCTCTGCGGACGACCTGTTCGCCACAATGCTCTCCGCACTGGTGGGCATCAATCCGCAAAAGGAATACTTCGTTGGAGCGCGGCCAATTCCGCTGGCGGACTTCGGTTCCAAGCCCGTCAAAGAGGTGCTGGCGTAGTCCGACAGCTACGACGGGAAGTTGATCTGGTGGAATCTCGAAACCAAGGAACCGATCCGCAGCGTGAAAGCTCACGAGCTGTGGATTCGCCGCTTGGCCTTGAGTCCGGACAGTCGCACGCTCGCGAGTGTCGCAGACGATATGCAATGCAAATTGTGGAACGCTCAGACCGGCGAGTTCCTTCGGCAAGTCAGCGATCACAAGCCAATCACGCCGCATGATTTTCCATCCATGCTTTATGCCGTCGCGTTTTCGGCGGACAATCGACGGCTGGCTGCCGGTGGCATTGGCACGATCGAAAACATCGACCATCTCGGCGGGCCGTCGCACATCGAGACCATTGATTGTTAGAAAGGGGAGCGAGTCCACGAGATCTCGGATGATAAGTTCAAGGGACTGGTCGAACAGTTGATCTTCGATCCTGCTGGACAGTGGTTGCTCGGAACGGGTGGAGACGGCGCCGGCTTCGTCAGCTTTTATTGCGTCGAGACCGGCACAAGGCCGGTCGCGACCTGACGGCTTGTCGCCGCGTGAACTCCGCGCAATACTGCTTCGTCACGTCGACGCTCGCTTCGAGACGACGGTCTACTCATCTCTGCCCAATTTCAGGACCACGGCACATGGCTGCGTGGGCGGCGTTCCGTAACTTTCGACGAGGACTGCTGCGGCCGATCATGGCGGACCGTGCGATGTTTCGCGAGCGGCCGTTTCAGGGAGTTTTGTTTTACGTCTGGCTGTATCCATTCACTCCGGCCGGCAAGGTCGTGATGCTGGCGTTGGCAACCTCGGCGGCGGCCGGGTCAATCTCGGACGAGATGCCGATCTACCAGATTCCGGTCACGCTGTTGATGTTGATGATGACCGCGTCGGCGGTGGGTTCGGTGTTGCGTTGGCTCAGTGTGTCGATCTCCGGGCAGTGGCCCGATCGTGTCACGGCGGGACTGCCGGCGCAGGGAGAGTTCACCGTGACCAATGACAGTCGCTGGCCGTTGTTCGATGTCTCGGTCGCTTGCTTTCAGCCGCCGAAATCGTGGGAGATCGTGCGCGAAGATCGCATTGTGACGACGTTGGCTGCTGGTGACGCGGTCAAAATGCCGATTCGCGTGATCCCTCATCAACGCGGGTTGTTTCAGTTGCCGGCGGTGCGCGCGTTCTCGACGTTCCCGTTCAATCTGTTTCGCAATCAACTCGGGCGGAAGGATTCTCGCTCGGTGCTTGTGCTGCCGCGGTTCCAGCCGCTGAGTCAGATTCGTCTGGACGTCGGGCATCGTTATCAACCGGGAGGCGCCGCGTACACGTCGCAGATCGGCGAATCGCCGGAGTACATCGGCAACCGCGACTACATGCCGGGTGACTCGCCGCGGCACATTGATTTTCGTTCGTGGGCGCGGCTCGCCAGACCCGTCGTGCGCGAGTACCAGGAAGAATACTTCCACCGCATGGGTGTGGTGCTCGACACGTTCGTCCCGCGTTTTCGCCGCGCCGGTCGAAGCGGCTATCCCGACCTTGAAGCCGCGGTGAGTCTGACAGCGGCCGTGGCCGACGTATTCTCGCGCGGAGAATATCTGCTGGACGTGTTCGCCGCCGGACCGGACTTACACGTGTTTCGCACGGGGCGTCACACGACGCCGATCGACACGGTCTTGGAAATCCTTGCCTGCGTGCCGTCATGCCGCGAGCGCCCGTTCGAGCGACTCACGGCCGCGCTGGCGAACGAGTTTCCGCACATATCGGCCGTGGTCTGTATTTTTCTGGATTGGGACGACGCGCGGGAACGGCTGGTGCAGGCGGCGCTCGAAGCGGGTTGTCGCCTCAAAGTCGTAGTGATTCAACATGGTCCGCCCGCGATGTTGCTGGACCGGCCAGATGTGGACTTCATGCATCTCACACCCGAACAAATCGAAGACGGCATCGGAGTCCTATGAATCGTCAAGCGTGGTTGGCTTGGCTGCTGATCCTGCTGCAGGCGGTGCTGTTTTGGTACCTGTCCGAGACGATCGTGTTTCCAATTCTTGTGGCGGCCGTCAGTTTGCCGGCCGTGTTGTGGCGGCGGCGCAGGGAACTCTCACCGACTCATCTGCCGTTCGTGGACTTGGCGCTCGCGTTACTCTGTTCGCTCAAGTGGTACTTCGCGCCGCATGATCCGCAGAACTCGATCGGCTACGTGCTGTATTCTCTGGTGCATGCGGCGGGACAATTTTTCTTGCTGGTGCAGGTGGCTCGACTGTGGGCTCGACGACCGGATCGGCCGTTGCCGGTCTATCTGCCGATGCTGGCCGTGTTGGTCTTCCTTTGCGTGGGGGATGTCAGCGTGTCTGGGCGACAACGTCGCATGTACCAACATGCGACTTTCGCACTCGTCGGCTTGTCCGTGATGTATTACTCGGTCGCTCGACGTCGGCATGCACACGTCGTGGCACGGCGGCATCGGTGGCTGCGGCCCACGCTCAGTGCGGCGGTGCTGTTGACGACGGGGTTGTCCGCGCGCGCCGGCAATGCATGGGTGAAGGATCGCTGGACGGACATCGACCGCATCTTCATGCGCGCGATCGCTCCGCGTCATCGACTGCCCAAGTCCGACGTGATGATCGGCTTTTCGGGCCAAGCACACTTGGGAAGCGTGCAGCTTTTGAAATCGCTCCCGCACAACGAGATCGCATTGCGAGTCGTCACGAGCCATTCGCTTGGCTATCTACGAGGCCGCGCATTCGACAGATTCTTCAGCCGAGGTTGGGAACTGCATCCGGCGCTGCCACCGCTGTCGACGCGCGAACCGCTGTGGCCGCAAGACGGGGCTCGTTTGCCCACAAATGAAACTACTCCGCCGACGAGATCCTTGTTTCCGTTGAAGCCGGTCGACCAAACAACCACCTATCGCGCGGTCGAAGTTTGGCGAGCGACGCCTGTCGATCGTTTCGTGTTTCTGCCACTCGCGACAGCATTCGTCGAGGTTCCGATCAAGCAATTGGTGTTGGATCGACACAGCGTGGTATCTGCGGACAATTTTCCACCGGACGTCAACTACACGGCCTGGCTGCCACAGGATGCTGATCCTGCCACCAACAGACCGCTCGTCCAGCCGGACGAATGGATGCCAGGGAGCCCGTTTGAACTGCCTTCGGAACGGGCACGAATTGTGAGCGACGAATTGTTGCAATTGCCCGAGAGGGTCGATCCCCGCGTCAAAAAGCTGGCGTCAGATTTGTTCGTCGACTGCGAATCGCCGCGGGACAAGATTGACGCGGTGCGGCGGCATTTCGGCAAAGATTTTCGCTATCAACTGGGCATCAGTGTGCCGCGTCGCTCGGATCCGCTGACCTACTTCCTGTTTGAACAACCGGCGGCGCATTGCGAATTTTTCGCGACCGGAACTGCCGTGCTGCTGCGATTAGGCGGAGTTCATTGTCGCTACGTGACTGGGTTTACCGGCGGCGAGTTCAATGCGCTCGGTGGCTACTGGATCGTACGGCAGAGCAACGCGCACGCCTGGGTCGAAGTCTACTTGCCCGATGAGGGCTGGATCATCGTCGATGCCACTCCGTCCGAAGGCATCCCTTCCGCCAGCGATTCATTTAGCGTCTGGCACATGTGGGACGAAATCAACTTGCGTGGGCAAATGATTCGGGCGCAACTTGCCAACGGTAGCCTGTCTGGAATACTGATCGCACTGAAACTATTCGCTCTGACACTCGTCACCACGGTGCCCGGTTGGCTGTTGACCAGCGGCATTCTTTTCTTGTTCGCGAGGCAGATTCGCTGGCGACCTCACCTGTTGCGCCCGTCCCGCATCCCCGCGACATTGATCGAATTGCATCGGCTGTTGGAACAACTCGATCGCTGCTTGCGCCGCTTGCGGCTTGAACGAGCCGCGCACGAAACGCTGCATCAATTCGCCGAGCGGCTGCGGACCGAAGCCGACTCGCGTCCGTCACTCAATCGAGCGGTGGGGTGGTATCAGCGATACGCGGCGACACGCTACGGCGAGTTTCCGAGTGACAAGAGCCGCAACGAACTACGTGACGAACTGCAATCCATCTACGACGAACTGGCGAAGCTGCCCCGTGCCTTTGGCTCGTTTCCATGAACGACGAATGAAGCCAATCCGTTGCCTGCGAGTGACTGTTCCAGTCGTTTTGTCTACTTCAGCAAACTCTCCTCGACGACCGCGCGAGCCTTTTCGAAGAACGGCTGCCAGGTAATCTCCGGCTGGCCGTCTCGCATGCAGTCGCGAACTTTTTGCAGCGTGTTCCGCGACATGTGCGGGCAGCGATTGCAAGCACAAGTCTCGCCGCTGGAGCTCAAGAGGCCGGGAACTGGAATGTAAGTGTGCTGCGGTGCGATCTTTTGTAATGGGTGAATCATGTTGGCTTCGGTCGCGACCAGAAACGTCTGCGGCTCGGCCAGCGACGAGACGTGCTGGCGCATCGCCTCGGTCCCGCCGATGAAGTCGGCATGTTCGAGAATGTTCACCGGACATTCCGGGTGAGCGATGATGCGGCTGCCGGGATTGTTTCGCTTCGCACGCAGCATGTCTTGCACGCTGAAGACCTCGTGAACCATGCACGCACCCGGCCAGAGGATCATCTGGCGTCCCGTGACCTCCGCCAGATACCGGCCGAGATGTTGATCCGGCACGAAGAGAATTTCTTTGTCCGTCGGGACGCGGTCGATGATCTCGCGAGCGTTGCCGCTGGTGACGATCCAATCGACCAGACTCTTCACCGCTGCCGACGTGTTGATGTACGCAACCGTCTGAAAGTCATGCCCTTCGTCGCGAAGTTGTTTTTGAAACGCAGCCAGTTGTTCCGGCTGGCAACTGTCGGACAGCGAGCATCCGGCCAGCATGTCCGGCAGTAAGACTCGCTTCGACGGGTTGAGCATCTTTGCCGTCTCAGCCATGAAGTGGACACCGCTGAAGACGATTGTCGAGGTCGTGACCTTCGTGGCATCTCGCGCGAGCTTCAGGCTGTCACCCGTGAAATCCGCGATGTCTTGAATATCGCCGTCGACGTAAAAGTGAGCGAGGATCGTCGCGTCTTTCTCGATCTTCAGACGCTCAATCTCGTCGATCAGATCGAGAGGGTCTTCCTCGATGGCCGGTACGGTTCCAAGGATGGGCAAAGTCGCGGGCATGATCAGCCTCTGAATGGTCTCTGAGTGAGGTTTCTATTTGTCTGGTCCCCTCTCCCCCGCCGCGGGGGAGAGGGTTAGGGGGCCGAGCGATTCACCGGCCGCTGAATCCCCTCACCCCAGCCCTCTCCCCCGATGCGGGGGAGAGGGAGTAAGGTTGCGGGCAAAGCCCGCGTTACGGAGAGGGGTCGCGAAGGTCCACCGAAAAACGTTGCACCACGACTCGATTCGTGTCCCTTTGAGCGACAAACTTCGCCAGTGATTATACGCTTCGGGCTTCCACAGGCCATCAAACAACCGACCCATTTGGTGACTCGCAAACACAAAGGCACTTTTCGCATGACCACTTCGCTGCAGGACCTGCTCGATACGAACGATTCCAAACTTTTCGATGTCCAGACCACCGGCGCCGGCCCGGTGGGACGATTGCCCATCACCGAGCAAATGCTACTCGACGCTCCCAGCGGCGACTTGTTTGGCCTGACGCAGAACGCGGGAATGGGTTGGGATCCGGCTCAACTCGGGCGGCCGCAGTTTTTGATCGTCAGCACGCAAGGCGGCATCCGCGACGAAAACGGCAAGCCGATCGCTTTGGGCTATCACACGGGACATTGGGAGGTCGGCTTGCTGATGAGGGCGGCGGCCGAAGAATTGAATCGGTTGGAGAAACTGCCGTTCGCGGCGTATGTCAGCGATCCGTGCGATGGGCGGACGCAAGGGACGGTCGGCATGATGGACAGTCTCGCGTATCGCAACGACGCGGCGATCGTTTTCAAGCGATTGATCCGATCGTTGCCGACTCGGCGGGGTGTCATCGGCATCGCGACGTGTGACAAAGGTCTGCCCGCGACAATGATGGCCTTGGCCGCTCAGCACAACTTGCCGTGTGTGATCGTTCCCGGCGGAGTCACCTTGCCGACGAAGGATTCGGAGGATGCCGGCAAGGTGCAGTCGTTGGGGGCGAGATACGCTCACGGCGAGATCACGCTCGAATACGCGCAAGACATGGGTTGTCGAGCGTGTGGCAGTCCGGGGGGCGGCTGTCAGTTTTTGGGCACGGCGGCGACGTCGCAAGTCGTGGCCGAAGCGCTCGGCATGGCGTTGCCACACACGGCGCTCATGCCGTCGGGCCAAGCGATCTGGTTGGACGCGGCTCGGCGATCCGCGCGAGCGATCGTCGCGCTCGAAGCGGCCGGGCTGACGATGAAACACATCCTCACTGACGCTTCGCTGCACAATGCGATGGTTGTGCATGCGGCGTGTGGCGGTTCGACGAATCTGTTACTGCACATCCCGGCGATCGCCTTCTCCGCCGGGTTGAAGCGGCCGACAGTCGATGACTGGAACCACATCAATCGGCAAGTGCCGCGATTGGTCGATGTGCTGCCAAACGGGCCGAAGGGACATCCGACTGTGCAATTCTTTCTGGCTGGCGGAGTGCCCGAAGTGATGCTGCACCTGCGAGAACTGGGACTGCTCAAGCTGACCGCGCTCACCGTGACGGGCCAACCGCTGGGCCAAGTGCTCGAATGGTGGGAGCAGTCCGAGCGGCGCTCTCGTTTGCGGTCGCTGTTGAAAGAGAAAGACAACATCAATCCCGACGACGTGATCATGTCGCCCGCTCAAGCGCATGCACGTGGCCTCACGAGCACGGTGACTTTTCCGATCGGAAACATCGCGCCGGAAGGCTCGGTCATCAAGAGCACGGCGATCGATCCGAGCGTTGTCGATGCCGACGGAGTGTATCGCAAGCTTGGTCCCGCAAAAGTGTTTACTTCGGAACGCGAGGCGATCGCGGCGGTGAAAGGACGCGGTTCGAAGACGATCGAAGCCGGAGACGTGCTCGTATTGATGTGCCGCGGCCCGCTCGGTGCCGGCATGGAAGAAACCTATCAGCTCACGTCGGCCCTCAAGTTTCTCTCGTTCGGCAAGCAAGTGGCCTTGATCACCGACGCACGCTTTTCCGGCGTCTCGACCGGCGCGTGCATCGGTCACGTCGGCCCCGAAGCTTTGGCTGACGGGCCGATCGGAAAACTGCGAGACGGCGACTTGATCGAGATCATCATCGACCGGAACAAGCTCATAGGCAGCTTGAACTTCGTCGGCGAGAACGGGCGACGTTTCGCGTCCGACGAAGGAGCACGCATCCTCGCGAGTCGCCAACCAGCGATGCCGCTGACGCCCGACCCGCAGCTCCCCGACGACACGCGCTGGTGGGCCTTGCTGCAACAACTCGGCGGCGGCACGTGGGGTGGATGCGTTTATGACGTCGAGGCCCTCGCCAAGGTCTTGTCGACCAACGATGTTCACCGTTTGGACCGGACAGGTGCCACAGACGTCGACTGACGGACGCGAGAACAACCCTCAACCCATCAGCTAGCTCAACTCACCAAGGCAACAAACGTGGAATCATAGGCGAATGTTTCATCGATCTCTTTGGCGGAAGCGAGGGTGTCACCGAGGTCCGCTCCACTTCCACTGCCACCGAGAATCGTGTCGGTTGACTTTTGACCGTCCACCGAATCGATGCCGGCTTCCCCAACACAGACGTCGTTTCCATCGCCGCCAAAGATTGAGTCATTGCCAGCACCTCCCAACAAGATGTCGCCGTCATTCCCGCCGTTGATCTGGTCGTTATTGTCACCGCCGGTGATCTTGTCGAGGCCTGCATCTCCATTCAAAGTGTCGTTTCCGCTGCCGCCGCCGATGGTGTCATTGCCGGTGCCGCCATTGATCGAATCATTTCCGGCGTTCCCGGCCAGAGTGTCGTCGGCGGCTCCGCCGTCGATCGTATCCAGACCATCGCCGCCCAAAATCGAGTCGGCACTCGCGCTTCCAGTCAGTGAGTCGTCGCCATCACCACCCTCCAACGTCACCGAGCCAAGAGTGAACGCGGATGCATTGAGACTGTTATTCCCTGTGCCTCCGACAAGGCGTGCTTGCTCGATGCTAATCAGGCTGTCGGTCTCAGTGCCCACGACGACCTGAGTATCAGACAGTGTCTGATTGGAGTTGGCGATCGTGTCAACGCGGTCTGTTCCCGTGTCGCCATTTAGTGTGTCCGTTCCCGAATCACCAGCCAGCGAGTCGTTGCCAAGACCACCGTTGAGCGAGTCGTTGCCGTCTCCGCCGGTCATCGAATCGTTGTCGTCGCCACCGACGAGCGTATCGTTGCCGTGGCCGCCGTCGAGAGTATCCGATTCCGTGCCGCCCTCGAGAGAGTCATTTCCCTCGTTGCCCTGGAGTTGATCGAGGCCCAAATCACCGTGGAGGTAATCGTCCCCGAGGCCTCCCGCCAGGCTGTCGTTTCCCCAGCCGCCCGAAACCGTGTCGTGGCCGTCGCCAGCGTTCAGGTTGTCATCGCCGACTGAACCACTCAGGTTGTCGTTGCCATTCCCGCCTAAGAGAGTGTCGTTACCCTCACCAGCTTTCACCACGTCATTGCCGTCTCCGCCGTCGAGGCTGTCGTCACCTGACAACCCAATCACAGTATCATCGTCAACTCCACCAAGCAGAGTGTCATTTCCACTGCTGCCATTGATCAGGTCGTTGCCCGCTTCGCCATCCAGGATGTCCAGTCCACCGCCTCCGTCGATCGTGTCGCTGCCGTCTCCGCCAATGATTCGGTCGTTTCCAGAATTTCCGTTGAGTTTGTCGTTGCCCGCGCCGCCGTACAACCGATCGCGGCCATCATCGCCAGTGACGCTGTCGTTTCCATTGCTGCCGATTATGCAATCATTGCCAATGCCACCTCCGACGGTGTCATCGCCTGCGCCGGCATCGCAGGTGTCGTCGCCATCGCCTCCAGAGATGACATCGTTTCCGGACTGACCTCGGAGGCTATCATTCCCCTGTTCGCCGTTGAGAGTGTCGTGTCCATTGCCACCAACGATGGTGTCATCATTGTCACCGCCCGAGATCAGGTCCCTCAACCCGCTACCGACAATATTATCTGCGCCCGCGCCACCGCTGACATTCACGGACCGTAAGTTCGTGAAAACGGGTGACGTCACGGCGGACAAATCAATTTGGTTGTCACCAGGGCCACCTTGAACGGTGAGCGTTCGGACGTTTATGGCGCTAACGGCCGCAGGAGTGCCGTTGATCGTCACCTCGCCACCGTCGGCCGACACGTTGATGCTGTCCGCAGAGTCGCTGGAGACGGTCAGATTTCCTGTGGTCGCATTGAACACGGAGGAGACACTCAAGAGCGTTCGGAGTTCACAGGCCTCCACATGTCCCAGACGAAGCTCTCGCTTGCCAGCATCAGCACGGCGACTGTTCTTGTGGGAAGTAAGTGTTTCGCGCAGAGCCTGAAGCCATGAAGTTAGTGACATGTTCGTCTCGGAATTCGGAGGGGACCGACGACGATTTTGCGATGAGATCAAAGTCGAGGGCACCATCAGGCGCGGATCATCGTCGCATGCGGGAGGATTCGGTCGCATCAAACCGCACGACTGAACATAGAACAGATTCTTCACTTCGGCGGGAGAAATTTCGTGGAGTTTGCACCGACTGCTGATATTGACCCGCGGGTGAAACCGTTGAGGCTTCGAAGGAGAATGACGGAGGGCGTTGGTTCAAATTGACGACTCTCCGGAAATGAAAGGCATTTTCCAGAGAACCGGGCGGTTCATTTCCCTTCCGTGAGTCGCAAGACCCCCTTGGGTATTGGTACAACCAATGCTCAATTTCGCTTTTCAATCCGGTAAAGATTCGTCTTCGATCGCAGAATCAGCGACTTGCCAGCCACAGCAGGCGAAGCGTTGAAGCCGTCGGCGAGTTTGTTCTCGGCAACGAGTTCAAACTTGCGGTCTGCCTTGAAGACCGGAATCTCTCCGTCTTGTGAGAAGCAATAGATCAAGCCGTCGGCGTAAAGGGGCGAAGACCAATACGCGCCTGAAAGGCGTTCGTTCCAGATCACGTCGCCCGTTTTCGCGTCCAAGCACGCCGCGACGCCGGTGTCGTTCATCGAGAACAACTGGTCACCGAGCAATAGGTGCGACGGACGTTTGGGAACCATCTTGTTGGTCTTCCAGACGATGTTCTCCGTGATGTCGCCCTTGCCGTCTGGTCGCACGGCGACGAGCGGGTTCGGGCCGTCGGCCGAGTTGATGTACAGCAGGCCGTTGCCGAACAGTGGTCGCCCGGCGGCGTTCATGCCACCGTGAAAGACCGTCCAAATCGGCTCGCCGGTCTTCGGTTCGTAGGCGATCGTTGCGTAGGCGAACGGGCTGACGAGCTGTTCACGCCCGCCGACTTCGATGATCAACGGCGTCGAATACGCCTTCTTCGCGTCGCCGTCGCTCGTCTTGTAGTCGATGCCGCGATCTTGCTTCCAAACCGTCTTGCCGGTCAGCTTGTCGAGCGCAGCGATGTACTGCAGGTCGTAGCCATCGAACGTCAAATAGAGCAAGTTGCCATACACAACTGGCGACGAACCCGGCCCACGAAAGTGGTCGCATTCCAGGTCGCGACGTTCCCAAATCCGCTGGCCGGTCTGCGTGTCGAGGCACGCGGTGCCGTAGCTGCCGAAGTGAATGTAGACGCGCCCCTCTTCGATGAATGGCGTTGGTGACGCGAACGTGTTGGTCGGGTGTGTGATCTGCAGTTCCGAAACCTCAAACAGTTTCAAATCGTGAATGACCTTGCCCGTCTCGAGGTCCACGCAGACGGCGGACAGGTCGATCGGTTTGTCGAGCGTCACCCTTTCCTTAGTGTTGCCCAGAATGTCCGGCGCGTTCGTCAACCAAATCTGCGTGCCCCACACGACCGGCGACGACCATGCTCGCCCCGGGATCGGCGTCTTCCAGACAATCTCCGGCGAGCCTTCGCTGAACTTGACCGGCAATCCCTTGGCCGTCGACATGCCGTCGCCATGTGGACCTCGGAATTGGTTCCAGTTTGCTTCGTCGGCCATCGCGGCGGAGCACAGACACAGAACGAAAGCAGAGGCAAGCAGTCGCATCGGAGTCCTCACGGGATGTTGGTAATCAGAACTCGGACAAACAGCGGACGACAAGTTACTCGGATCGACCCGCTCCAGCCAAGTCGCCGCTCGTTCCCAAGCCCGTCTTCGACAGCAGCCAAGGGGTTTCGTTCGTAAGTCGTTGTTTGATGGACGCCGCATTGCGTTGGTGGCGTGATCATGGTGCCACGCATGATGTTGTTTTGTTGACATTTTTAGAGTATATGTGACATTGTCATGGTGGCACAAAGGGGCCAGAGGGTGGCCACCATGTTCTTCCGCCAGAAACGCAGCGGCGACCGAGTGTATTTGCAAATCGTCGAGAATCGCTGGGAAAAGGGCCGCACGAAGCAGCGCGATGGCGATGCCGCGAAACGAATTCAGAGCCAGCAAGTCCTCGTCGCCGGTGATGAGGTAACTGGCAGTGCCGGCCACGGCAAGTTCGAGAAACTTGTTGTCGCGGGGGTCGCGGCATGCCGTGATCGAGACAGTGACTTCGACGTTTTCAGCATCGCGGACTGTCTTGGCGAGAAACTCCAAACGGTCGCTCGCACTGATGTAGCGGTCGAATTTTGGGCGGCTCAGCACGTTGCTCAATTCGGAGATCACAGCGTCGGAATGCAGGAGGCGCGCGTTGCAAGTCACATGATCGAAGACTCGACGCTGGACGGACTGCGGCAGGAGCACGGCACTCACGAGGATGTTAGTGTCCAGCACGGCTCGCAATTCATTCGTCATTCAGCAGCGACTCCAGGGTCGCCGCGGACGAAAAGCAAACAGCCCTCGGCGAGCGGACTCGCCGAGGGCTGTTTCGATCACTGAGGTCTATCTCAGAGGGAGTGGCGGCTTAGTAGATATCTTCGTCGTGGCCGCCACCGCCGCCCTTCTTCTCGTCCTTGGGCTTCTCGGCGATGAGGGCATCGCTGGTGAGCAGCAGGGTCGAAACTGAGGCGGCGTTCTGCAAGGCGGAACGAGTCACTTTGGTCGGGTCGATGATGCCGCTCTTCACCAAATCTTCGAACTTGCCGGTTTGGGCGTTGTAGCCCTTGTTGCCGTCGAGTTCGAGCACCTTCTCGCAGATCACGCCGCCATCGACGCCGGCATTGTCGGCGATCTGAATCAACGGAGCGCGGCAGGCTCGAAGGATGATGTTGAAGCCGACTTCTTCGTCGCCCGTCAGGTTCTTGGGCTTGACCGAAGAAGTCGCACGCAGCAAAGCGACACCGCCGCCAGGCAGGATACCCTCTTCGACCGCCGCGCGAGTCGCATGCAACGCGTCCTCAACGCGAGCCTTCTTTTCCTTCATCTCAGATTCGGTCGCGGCACCGACGTTGATCTGTGCGACACCGCCGGACAATTTGGCGATTCGCTCTTCGAGTTTCTCGCGGTCGTAGTCGCTGGTGCTGTTCTCGACCTCGCGGCGAATCTGGTCGATACGAGCCTTGATGTCGTTGGACTTGCCGGTCCCCTCGATGACCGTCGTGTTGTCCTTGTCGATGATGATCTTTTTGGCTCGACCGAGGTCGCTGAGTTGAACGTTCTCCAACTTGATGCCCAGGTCTTCGAAGATCGCGGTGCCGCCGCACATGATCGACATGTCTTGCAGCATGGCCTTGCGCCGATCACCGTAGCCGGGTGACTTGACAGCGACGCACTTGAACGTACCACGCAACTTGTTGATGACCAGCGTCGCTAACGCTTCACCTTCGACTTCTTCGGCCACAATCAGCAACGGCTTGCCGCTATTGACGACCTTTTCCAACACAGGCACCAAGTCCTTGATGTTGGAAATCTTCTTCTCGTGGATCAGGACGTAGCAGTCCTCAAAAACGCACTGCATCGTGTTCGGGTTCGTGACGAAATATGGGCTGAGGTATCCGCGGTCGAACTGCATGCCTTCGACGACCTCGAAATCGGTCTTGAGGCTCTTGCTTTCTTCGACCGTGATCACGCCGTCCTTGCCGACTTTGTCCATTGCGTCGGACAGGATGTTGCCGATCTCTTCGTCGCCGTTCGCGGCGACGGTGCCGACCTGAGCGATTGACTTCTTGCTCCGGCACTCGATCGACAGCCCCTTGAGCTTTTCGACGACGTCTTCGACAGCCTTGTCCATGCCGCGTTTCATGTCGATCGGGTTGACACCCGCGACGACCGCCTTCAGGCCTTCAATGAAGATCGCTTCGGCCAGAATCGTCGCCGTCGTCGTGCCGTCACCAGCGATGTCGGACGTCTTGCTGGCGACTTCTTTCACCATCCGCGCGCCCATGTCCTCGAACTTGTCACTCAGTTCGATTTCGCGAGCGACAGTCACGCCATCCTTGGTGACGGTCGGCGAACCAAAACTTTTCTCGATAATGACATTCCGTCCACGGGGCCCGAGTGTCACGCGCACCGCCCGAGCGAGCTTGCTGACGCCGCGGCGAATGGCTTCTTTCGCCTCTTGATCGAAGGCAATCATCTTGGCCATGTTTGCGAGTCTCCTGTCAGTCATGTCCCTGAATTCGCAAGAATTCAGAGTGTTGAAATATGAATGGAAGGCTGAATTCCTTGCGGATTCAGCAACGGAAATCGGCACTAAAAGGTCGCGAGGATGTCGCTCTCGCGGAGTAACAAGAAGCTGTCGTCACCAACCTTGATCTCGTCGCCGGCATACGAACTGAAGATGACTCGGTCGCCCGCTTTGACGGTGAGCGGAGCCTTCTTGCCATCGCGACGGACGTAACCTTCGCCGACCGCTAGAACCTCGCCGCGTTGGGGTTTGTCCTTGGCCGAATCCGGCAGGACGATGCCGCCGAGAGTCGTCGTCTCGGCCTCGGCTCGTTTCAAAACCACTCGATCACCGAGCGGAACTAGCTTCTCCGATTTGGACTTCCCAGCGGACTTGGCCATCAGAGCCTCCTCAACATCAATTCAAAAAGGTCGATTTGCGAAAACGCCCGACCAAACCGCAACGGTTCGGGGTGTGGCGGCGGAGAGCGAATCGCGGGCCAATCGTGCTTCATTCTGCAACGTGCGCATTAGCAGTAAGTTGCAGAATGTCATTGAAGGCAGTTGGCTGCCAACGTTGCTCCGTTTGCGGCGGCGAGTCAGGTCGTTCTGCCAATTCGGCAGCAGTCAATGGAAAGTCAGCCACGTCGTTCAGAAGCCTCCCGGACCACACAACGGCAATTGAAAATTAGTTATAATAGGAAATATTGACAACTTCGGAAAAATCGCTAGTCTAGTGGATGGTAACGCCACGCACGCTCGCTCTCACCACTTGCCTCACCTGCGGGAGCGTTACTCCGGTGCTCAACAACTTCAATCTTCCGGCCTCTGATTTGTACGGTTCGGAACCGACAGCCGCCGCTTCGCCGATGCCGTCCACTCCATTGCCGGGTGTGTCCGCTGCAAATTGCGTGGATGCCTCGCGGCTTATCGATCACGTCTTAACGGCAAATGGTTCACTAGCTGCTCACGCAAGCGAAAATGCGATCGTCGCGTTTCGGCAGTTGCGACAACTGGCGTTGCAACGTAACGAAGCGTCGCTCGCGGAAGTCGCTTGCCATAACTTGGCGGTCGCGTATCGCCAGCTTGGCGACATTCATCAAGCGGTGTGCTGGCAACAGCAGTCGATTGCCTGGCGGAGTCGCCGCGCCGAATGTCAGCGACAGGCGTCTGATAACGAACTCGCGAGACTCGCTTGTGAATTGACCGGTCGAGGTGGCGATGAGTTTCTGCGCGGGGACTTCGGCCTCGCGGAATCACTCTGGCGGCGAGCGTTGGCGATCGAAGAGTGGATCGAGTCTTGGGAAGGCCAAGCGGTTGATTGCGGCAATCTCGGCATACTGGCGGCGGCCCGAGGTGATTTCGCGTTGGGCGTTCGTTGGTTGCGAAAGTCACTGAGGTTTCATCGGCTGTTGCTCGACAACATCGGCACCGGCACCGGTTGGATGAACCTCGCGGAAGTGTTTCGTCTGCAAGGCGAGTTCAACGTGTCAACGCGAAGCTTGCATCGGGCCGTGCGGTGCTTCGAACGCACGACGGCGACGGCGCTTCTCGAACAAGCCCGGTTGCGTTTGCGAGAGGCGTTGCGGACGGAGGCCGTGCTCACGTTCGATCCGCAATTGAACTGAGCCAAAGCAGTCGCGTCACGGAGTGACACCGCGATATTCGTTCTTAAGCCGCAACTGTCCGCAGGCGGCGTCGATGTCGGCGCCTTTGCGTTTGCGGACCGTCGCAGGGATGCCAGCTTGTTCCAGGATTTCGACGAACTGCTTCGTGCGTGGTGCGGACGGTTCTTGGTAGGGCAGCACCGAGACACCGTTCATCGGGATCAGGTTGACGTGAGCGCAGCGTCCTCGCAGCAGGTGAGCGAGTTGCTGAGCGTGTTGCGGCTCGTCGTTGACCTTGGCGAGCAGGACGTACTCGAAGGTGACTCGGCGGCCGGTAACGTCGAAATAGTCGTCGGCCGCGTCGAGGATCGCGTCAACGCCGATTTTGTCGTTGACCGGGACAAGTTGATTCCGCAGCGTGTTGTTCGGGGCGTGCAGCGAGATCGCGAGGTTGTACTGCTTGCCGATGCGTGCAAACTCTCGAATTTTTGCCGGCAGACCGACGGTTGACACCGTGATGTGTCGAGCTCCGATCCCCAGTCCAGCCGGCGAACTCAAAACCGAAAGCGCCGGCATCACCGCCGGCATGTTGGCCAGTGGCTCGCCGATGCCCATGACGACGACATTCGTGATCCGCTCGTCGGCATCGAGCAGCGTTTGCAGGCGCAACACCTGTTCGACAATCTCGCCGGAAGACAGATTCCGCATTAGTCCCAGCATTCCGCTCGCACAAAACACGCAGCCCATCGCGCAACCGACTTGCGTGCTGAGACAGACGGTGACTCGTTCCGGCTCGCGCATCAACACGCACTCGATTTGCTGGTCGTCTTCGAGTTTCAACAGCAGCTTTTCTGTCCGATCCGACGCAACTTGATGCGAGGTCACGTCCGCCGCGAAAAACCGAAACTCCAGCGCGAGTTGTTCGCGCATCGCTTTCGGGAGGTCCGTCATCTGGCTGAACGAAGTCGCTCGGCGGCGAAACATCCATTGTTGCAGTTGATCTGCGCGGAACTTCGGCCATTCGCGACGCACGACCCAGTCGGCGAGATCCGAGAGTGTCAAATCAAGGATGCGGGGCAATGAAGGAAAAGTCGTCATCGCGAACAGTCGACAAGCCGAATCACACGGCAAGAATTGATTTGTCCGCTCCGTCGAGGGACAAGGCGGTTCACTCGTGGAATGGATTGTAGCGCGGCGATCGCCATCGACCAATCCTGCCACGTGACCGTTTGCTCAAGTGGAAAGCATTGTTTCGGAATGGCAGGTTTGTGGGCCACGTGCGGAATCAGCCAAGGTGCAGGCGTGACGTGGATTTAGGCTGCGGCTCGTCGGAATGGCACGATGTGCGCCGGTTCGTACTGCGTGCGACATTTTCCCAAGGCGGTCGCGATCTGACGCACGACTCGCTCGGCGTGATGAGCGGGCATTTCGGGATAGATTGGCAGCGACAGCACCTCGCGCGATGCGGCCTCGGCTTCGGGGAAGTCGCCGATGCGGTGGCCCAGGTGCCGGAAGCAGGGCTGCATGTGCAGCGGGATGGGATAGTAAACCATGCAACCGATCTGTTGGGCTCGGAGTTGCTGCATCACGGCATCGCGGCGTCCGTCCGAAATGCGGAGCGTGTATTGGTTGTAGACGTGACGCTCGTCGTGCGTTTCGGTCGGCAAAAGGATCTCGTCGGTCAATCGGTGGTCGGCGAAGAGTTCGCGATAGCAACTCACGTTCGCACGGCGAGCTTCCGTCCACCGATCAAGATGCTGCAGCTTGATTCGCAAAATCGCAGCTTGAATCGCGTCGAGGCGACTGTTGAGGCCGATCTCAAGGTGATGGTAGTGGCCGGCATCGCCGTGAACTCGCAAGCGGCGCAGAGTCTTCGCCAAGTCCGGGTCATCGGTCGTCAGCATGCCTCCGTCACCGGCGCCGCCGAGATTTTTCGTGGGGAAGAAACTGAAGCAACCGATCGTGCCCAGCACTCCCGCGCGGCGACCGCGATACTCGGCCCCGATCGCTTGGCAGGCGTCTTCGACAATTGCGACTTTGTGCCGCACAGCGATTCGCCAGAGTGGCTCCATGTCGGCGCACTGCCCGAACAGATGCACCGGCATGATGGCCTTTGTGCGAGACGTGATCGCCGCCGCAACGGCTTCCGGATTGAGATTGAACGTGAACGGATCGATGTCCACGAATACGGGCTTCGCGCCGACTCGGCAGATCGAGCTGGCACTTGCAAAGAATGTGAACGGGCTAGTGATAACTTCGTCGCCCGGGCCGATGTCGAGCGCCATCAACGCGAGGATCAGTGCATCGGTGCCCGACGCGCAGCCGATGGCTTCGCGCGAGTCGCAGTAATTCGCGATCGTCGTTTCCAGTTCGCTGACCTCTTCGCCGAGGATAAACTTTTGCTCGGTGAGCACTCGCAGGACTGCGGCCGTGACCTCGCCCGCAATCGTTTGATGCTGGGCCACCAGCGAGATGAACGGAACCGGCTCGATCAAGGGAAGAGTGGCAGGCGTGAGCTCGGACATCAGCGATTCCTTTCGCAAGGTGTTGCGTGGCTCGCGCGGACGATAAGTCGGGTTGGAAAAGTGGGTCAAGGGGAGTTGGGGCAGTTGCTGGTTGGTAGTGGCACAAGTCCTTGCACACAAGTCCTTGCAACTGACCACTGACCACAAGCCTACTTCACTCTTCGATACGGCCGCGGCACAACGGTCTCCGTCGTCACGTACTTCGCTTGTCGCACGACGGCGGATGTCGGTTTCGCTTGTTGTTCCAACTCGCCAGTCAGTTGCGAGAGGAACCTGGTGCTAGCACGATTGATGATCACGACGCGGCTGGAGGCGCGCGCGTTTTTCAGTGGGCGGATGATGCAGACGACTTCCGCTTCGCCCGTTTCGTCCAACGCGGACCGAAGTTCGGACGCGTTGACGATCGGCGGTGCCGTCGGCCCGGCGACCGCGACCAGCGCAGGGTCGCGAACTGTTAGCGGTGATTCGTCGGTCGAGTGCACCACGGCGAACGGTGATGCGGTGACGTCGGCTCCGTCAGCGAGACCAGCGAGTGTTGTCGTGAGGTTTTTGTCATTGTCGAACGGCGGCTCGTCCGCCGACGTTGCCGCGGACTTCTTCGTGGGCTTCGCGGACTCAGCGGTTGGCGGGGCACCAGCAGCGAGCATGTTCGAATGGGGACGCGGTTCCGCCTGCGGGTACAAATGCGCGAGCTGCACTTGGTCGAGCAACGCGTGGATTGGCTTCAGCCCGGCATACAGGCCTCGTTGATCGCGTGGATCGGCCGCGATGCACACGCCGACCAAGCGGCCCTGCGTATCGAACAGCCCGCCGCCGGAGCGGCCTTGGATCGGCAGGCCGGTGCATTCGACATTGTCCGGGCCGAGGTAACGGTTGAACGCGGTAACTCGATGCTGCAACTTTGAGGGCATCTCGCCGCCGCTGCATCCGACGCTGAAGACGTGCTGCCCGATCGTGCTGGCGGCGGACAGGCCGGAGACGATCGCGGTCGGCAACGGACGGTTCGTCGGGATCACCATCAAGCCGACATCGGCCTCCAAGTCGTATCGCAACACACGTCCGACGAAAGTCTCCGGCCGCGAACCACCGAAGACATCGGCTTCGATGACTGAGCGATCGTCCAGTTTTCGAAAGATGTGACCGCAAGTGAGGATGATCGTGCGGCCTTCGCAGCTGTCGATGATCGTACCCGTGCCGAAATTCACACCGAGCGAATCCTTCACGCGAATTCGCACGCACAGATGCAGTGGGTCAGTGCTGTTGGCCGGCGGCAGCGTGGCCGAATGGTCGTCGTGTTTCGCGCGGATGATGGGCTCGGAAGGGCTAAGGGCTGAGGGCTGAGGGCTGAGGGCTGAGGATCCTGATTTGAGATTTGAGATTTCAGATTTCGGATTTCGGATTTCGGATTTCGCCGGCATGTCGTTGGTCGGCGCGGATTCGGCATCCCGGACCGCAGCGCGGTCAGTGGTCGCCGCCGTGTTGGAGAGCCGAGCACGCTCGCACATGCGGCGGAGTTCGCTTTCGGAGGGCTTACCTTCGAGCCGATCGACCTCGCGGCCCCCGATTAGCAGCAGAAACGTCGGCACGGCGTTGATGCGGTGCTGCGAGTTGGCGCGCGGATTCGAGTCGATGTCGATGGCTCGAATCGGAAAGCCTTCGCGTTGCAACCGCGCGACCGTCGGAGCGATCTGCTGGCAAGGAAAACAACGGCTGGGAGCCGTGAATTCTAGAACAATCGCTTCGGGTTCGGCGGCTCCGAGCACCGACAGCAACAGGCACCAAGCCAGTCCCTGCATATCAGGCCTCCTTGCCTGAGTTGTAGATTTGACAAAGCCAGCGCGGACGTTTTTTACAAACGCCCCGCTGCAATCCGGCGTTTTTAGTGGTACGGTTCCAAACCCCACCAGCTCAATCCGGAACTTGATCGCTTAAGAGCAGACGGCATGCCGCGGCAAGGCATTCTGTACTTTGGCCTTTGGCGAGCCGTATAATCCTGCACCAAATGGGTTCCTCGTGATTTTCGTGACGTCAGCAGGCTGACGTTTCCCGCCTTCTTCGACCCGCCATTAGCAAATTCACCTCGCACCAAGGTTACGGCATGAGGTTTTTTCCATCGCTGCCCAGTCGCGGGCGAATCCGCCGAGCGACGATTGGATGGCTGCTTTGCTGGCTGAGTTTTGTCGTTATTTGCGGCTGTCCGCGCGGTGAGCAGATCACTCGCTATACGGTCAAGAAGTTGCCTCCCGCTGCGAAACGCACCGCGCCCGTGATGAACGAACTGCCGGATGACGACGGGGTCGATTCTGGTCCGGCGGATCGAGACCGCATGTTGGCGGCGCTCGTGCCGCACGGACAAATGGCGTGGTTCTTCAAGCTGGTCGGGCCGCGGGAAGCTGTCGGCGAGCAGATGGAAAATTTCTACGCGCTCATCAAGTCGCTGAAGTTCGCCAACGACGAATCGTCTCCTGACTGGACATTGCCTGAAGGTTGGACGGCCGAGAAAGGGAGCAGTATTCGGTTCGCCACGTTGAAGGCCGAGTCGAGTGGCGAGGTGCTGGAATGTTCCGTGATCCCATTGCCGGCGGAAGCACCGACATCCATTGACTATGTTCTCGCCAACGTCAACCGCTGGTGTGGTGAGATGGGGATCAAAGCCAAGACGGCAGCCGAACTCTTCGCCGCCGAGCAACCTCGGCAAGCCGAAGTGCAGCAGTTCGACGCCGCCGGTGCGAAGGCGACGTTGGTCAATCTCGTCGGCCGGATGAGCCGGACGAAACAGAAGGGCAATCGCAGCGAAACGGCTGCGAAAAACAGTCTGCCCAAGTGGACGCTGCCGGAGAACTGGCAGCCGACTGCGTCTGGACAATTCCAACTCGCGGCATTTGCGGCGAGCGACGGAACGAAGTCCGTGAAGATGACCGTCAGTGTGGCGGGCGGCGATTTGCTCGAAAATGTGAATCGCTGGCGCGGGCAGTTGCAGTTAGAAGAGTGGTCGAGCGACGAGTTTTCGAAGGCCGCGAAGGAGCTGTCGGTCGACGGCATCGAGGCAACCTACGTGGTCCTCGTCGGGGATGACATGGCCGGCAAGCCTGCCTGCACTCTCGGAGTGGTCGTACCTCGCGGCGAGCAATCCTGGTTCTTCAAACTGACCGGCGACGCCGAACTCGGCCAGCGTGAGAAGCCTAACTTCGAAAAGTTCGTACAATCGGTGTCGTGGAAGTAAGGCGAATCTGAAATCTCAAATTTCTCATTTGAGATTTGGAGCAACGTGGGACTCGTTCCCCGCGAAGAAGAAGAGGAAGAGGAGTCGATCATGGCGACTGACATTCTCAACGAAACAGCAAAGCCGAAAGTCGTCGCCGATCAGGCGAGCGGCGCGGCGGACGATTTTCAGATTTCGCTCGGACCAACGTTCGTCAAACTTCTCAAGCCGTTAGCGTCGCTCAAGCTGACGGTGACGTTGCTGGCGATGTCGATTTTCATCGTGCTGGCCGGCACGATGGCTCAGGTCGACAAAGACATTTGGGAAGTCGTCGACAAGTACTTCCGCTGTGCGATCGCGTGGATTGACTTACAGATTTTCTTCCCGCCGTCGTTCTTTCCAAGCAAGCCGAACATCCCCGACTGGTTGGTCGTCCCGTTTCCCGGCGGTTGGTTGATTGGGGCGATGATGTTTTTGAATCTCATGGCGGCTCACGGCCTACGGTTCAAGCCCCAAGCGTCCGGAATCCGATTGTCGGGCGGCATTGGTGTGATCGCTTTGGGGATGCTCACCACGTGGTTGGTCGTTGAGAGTGGCTCCAGCCCGGATGGCCTGCAACATGCGAGTTGGATTTCGTGGGAGTCGTTGTGGACGTTGTTCAAGCTCGGCCTGACGGCCGCGTGGGGTGGATCGGTTTATGCCGTGTTCCAACAGTTCCGCAGCGAGCCGGCTGAAAAGTTTGATGTGAACGGCCGGGAAGCCGGCACGAAGGTCGACAAAGTCAAACTCGGCCTGTGGTTCGTCGCGGCGGCCACGTTGACCGTGACGACTCTCTGGCTGTGGACCAAAGGGGATGCCGCCCGGCTCGACGATTCATCGATGCGAATTCTGTGGCAACTGTTGAAAGGGACGTTCGCCGGTTTGGTGTTGCTGGCGGGCTGTCTAATAGTGTTCAAAAAGCGAGCCGGCGTGGTGCTGCTGCATGGCGGTATCGGCTTGATGATGGTCAGTGAGTTGGTGGTCGGAATCTCCGCGGTCGAGGGACAGATTTCGTTGCTCGAAGGCGAGCGGACGAATTTCGCTCGCGACATTCGGTCGTTCGAGCTGGCGATCGTCGATTCGTCGGCGGCAGAGACAGAAACGCACGTTGTCATCCCGAAGTCTCAGCTCTTGCGCAGCAACGAGGGTGGCAAGATTCAGCACGGGCTGTTGCCATTCGACGTGCAAGTTGTTGAGTTCCTGCCCAACGCCGATGTTCGCCGCCTTCAAGACGGCGACAAGAACTCGGCCACGGATGGGCTGGGGAAAGTCTGGCTGGCGGAAGAAATGCGAGCGTCCGCCGGAACCGACTCGGACAGCAAAGTCGATTACCCGGCGGCGTACGTCCGGCTGACGAAACGCGGTAGCGACGAAGCAATCGGGACGCATCTGGCCAGCGTGTTGCTGTCCGAAGAGAATCGATTCGACCAAGTGGCCATCGACGGCAAGACGTACGATTTGTCGCTGCGGTTCAAGCGGGATTACAAGCCATACACGGTCGAGCTGATCGACGTTCGCAAGGACGACTACATCGGTACCGACACACCACGCTACTATTCATCGGACATCCACGTGGCCGATGCGTCGCGCGGCACGGACTTCAGATTTCACGTCTGGATGAACAACCCGCTGCGCTACGCCGGCGAAACGATTTATCAAAGCGGCTACCACAAAGTGCCGACGACGGGCGTCGAGGGAACGTCGTTGCAGGTCGTCACGAATGCCGGCTGGATGATCCCGTACATCGCCTGCATGATCGTGGCCGTCGGCATGCTGACGCACTTCACGATCACGCTGTTGCGGTTCCTCGACCGCCGTTCGCGCGAATCGGCCCCGGTGCTGAGCGTGGCAGCGGGAAGTTCGGTGCCTTCCGACCAAGCGACATGGCATGGCTACTCGTCCGCGTCTGGCAACGGCATGTCGAAGAAGGCGCAGAAGAAGGCGAAGCTGCCGCCGACATCCGTGACAGCGACGGAGCCGGCCGACTGGCAGCGCTGGCTGCCGCTGGGGGCGGTCGTGGTGTTGTCTCTGTATGTCGGCAGCAAGGCCCGGCCGCCGGAGATCGGACCCGATGGATTCGACTACGCGGCGTTCGGAAAGCTGCCAATCGTGGCCGACGGCCGTGTGAAGCCGATCGACACGTACGCTCGCACCACGCTGCGGATCATCGCAGGGACCGAGACGTTCAAGGACGACAACGACAAGACGCAACCGGCGATTCGCTGGCTGCTCGACACGATCGCTCGACCCGACGACGCGAAGAAGCACAAAGTGCTCCGCATCGAGAATTTGGAAGTCCAGCAAGCCCTGGGCATCAAGCCCCGCAAAGGCTATCGGTACGCGCCGAATGAACTGGATCAGACAAAGCTGGCGGAACTCGGCGAGGCGATTGAAAAGGCTCGCGCCAAAGGGCCGAAAGGGATGAGTGTGTCTGAACGCAAAAGCCAAGAGTTCGAACGCAAATTCGGAATGTACGACACGCTGACGCGCTTCAGTCGCGTCCGGGAAGCCGACACTGAAATGCCGCAACTGAGCGTGCTGTCGGCGTACGATTTCCGCGAGGAGTTGAAGACTCGCAAGATGCCGCTGGTTGTGCCGCCGCTCCAAGTGGACGACGTGACTGAGGGTAAAGATAACTGGCAGCCGTACGCACTGGCCGCGTTCCTCGAACCGATCGAGGCGAATCCCGAACATCGCGACTGGTCGGCCAACATCATCAAGCTGCTTGATCGGTTGAAGGACAGCGGGCGTGTTGAACCTGTCCGTCTGAAGTGGGCTCAAGGGGCGAAAGAGTGGCTGTCGGCTCAATTCGGTGTATCGGTTCCAGCCGCAACGAAGGCCAACCCGGCGATCACCGCGTGGCGCGAGATGCTGTCGGCCTACGAAAAAGGAGACGCCAAGACTTTCAATTCCGAGGTCGCGAAATACCACGCGACGTTGAAAGGTCGATCGCTCAAAGAAGTCAGTCTGTCGAAAGTCGGTTATGAATGGTTCTTTAACCAATTCCAACCGTTCTTCCTGTCGTCGATGAGTTATTTCTTCGTGTTCCTGGCCGCGACGCTGGCGTGGCTGGGTTGGACTAAGACGCTCAATCGCACGGCGTTCTGGATGACTTGTTTCACGCTGGCGTTGCACACGTTCGCGCTAGTCTCACGCATCTACATCTCCGGCCGGCCGCCGGTGACGAATTTGTATTCGACCGCCGTGTTCATCGGCTGGGGAACGGTGGTGCTGGGGCTTGTTCTCGAAGCGGTCTACCGTCTCGGCATTGGCAACGTGGTCTCGGCGATGACCGGCTTCACGACACTGCTGATCGCTCATTATCTGGCTGGCGACGGAGACACGTTTATCGTGCTGCAAGCGGTGCTCGATACGCAGTTCTGGCTGGCGACACACGTCACGACGATCAATCTCGGCTACGCGACGACGTTCCTGGCCGGCATGCTCGGCGTCCTGTACGTGCTGCGCGGTGTCTTCACGCGATCGCTGACGCCGGACGTGGAGAAGAATCTGGGTCGGATGATTTACGGCACGCTGTGCTTCGGCATCTTTTTCAGCTTCGTGGGAACGGTGCTGGGCGGTTTGTGGGCGGACGACAGTTGGGGTCGCTTCTGGGGCTGGGATCCGAAAGAGAATGGCGCGTTGATGATTGTGCTGTGGAACGCGCTGGTGCTGCACGCTCGCTGGGGCGGCATGGTCAAGGACCGAGGCACCGCCGTATTGGTCATCGGTGGCAACATCGTCACGAGCTGGTCCTGGTTCGGCGTCAATGAATTGGGCGTGGGCTTGCACAGCTACGGCTTCACCGAAGGCGTGCTGCTGGCCTTGGGCATCTTTGTGCTGAGCCAACTCGCAGTGATCGGCCTTGGCTGCCTGCCAAAGGAGTCCTGGGCGAGCTTCCGTGATCACCGTTTGCGAGCGTCGTGAAAAACGTGCTGTGCCTCGTTGCCTCGTTCCCAAGCTCCGCTTGGGAATGCGGTTCGTGAAGCTCCGCTTCAAGTCTGGCGCGGCACCTGTTGCGTAGGTGCGTAGGCCGCACGGACTCGCGAAGCGGAGCTTTGGGGAGGCATTCCCAAGCGGAGTTTGGGAACCAGCGGAGCGAGCGGGGTCCACTCGCGCGAACAACCGAGCTACTTCAGCGTTACACCTTTGACGAGTTCCTTTTCCCACTCCTCCAGTAGCGGCCAATCGACGGCACAAGTGCCGAAGTCGGCCATGTGTTGGTACTTATCCAGGCGGTCGATCGCTCGTTGCAGCAGAGCGTTGTCCTTGCGGAACGCCGGGCCGTGGCTGGGGAGCAGCCATTCGACATCGCTGGCTTGGATCTTGCGCAGTGAATCCATGAACGCCGGAATATCGCTGCCGTGATGCGCGTCGATGTGACCAACGCAGCCGTCGCGGTAAATGTTGTCTCCGGAAAAGAGCAGGTTACCGAGCCGGAACGACAACTGGCTATTGGTGTGTCCGGGCGTGTGCCAAACTTCGAGCTTCAAGTCGCCGACCGTTAGCACGTCTCCATCTTTAATGGCTCGTTCGATCTGGATGATCGGTAGGTCGATCGAGATTCCCTGGGCCGAGACTTCCGCGTACGTGCGAATGCGATCCCCGGCGGCCAACAGCCGGACACACTCTTCGTGGCCGACGGTCTCGGCGTTGGGTAGCAGTTCTTTGGCTCGCTTCAAACCCTGGATGTGATCGACGTCCGCGTGAGTGGCAATCAAGTACTTGCAGTGGATCAGCGGGAAATCCATCTGACGGATCAGCTCGACAATCTCGTCGGTGGTGTCGGCGTAGCCAATGTCGATCAGCAACCACTCTTTCGCGTCGCCGACCAAATAGACGCAACAGCCCAGCCGACGGCGCGCCTGGTGGTTCATCTCGCTGACATGCGGAAACAACTCTCGCCGAGGCAACATGCCGGCGTTCTCCTCGCTTTTCAAGTTTTTCTGATCAAGTCCGACGAGCGGCTCAAATTCACTGGCATAAGCTAGCGGCTGACCGAGTCCGGCTACAGGGATCGCTCAAGATTTCGGAAAAATGGGGTTTCTCGCCGTCGCCCTTGCGGCAAAATCGTTGGCATGGCACGATGCCGCCCCAACGGAGTGGCGGTGTATGTCAGGAGCGACAAAACACTTGCTGATCGAGGACCAGGCGGCTTTCGACGAACTGTGTCAGCACATTCGCTCGACGGGCGCGGTTGCGTTCGACACCGAATTTGTGTCCGAGCACACCTACCTGCCGGAATTGTGCCTGCTGCAACTGGCCACATCCGAGCGTTCCGTCGCTGTCGACCCGTACCGCGTGCATGACTTATCGGCCTGGTGGGAGATCATGGCCGACGAAGACACAACCGTGATCGTGCATGCCGGCCGCGAGGAGATCCGCTTCTGTCTGAATCTTGGTAGCCGTCGACCGCGACGAATTGTCGACACACAAATCGCCGAAGGATTGCGGAGCACGACGTACCCGGTCGGTCACGAATCGCTCGTCGCGCGCGTGTTGGGACTCAAGTTGGAGCAACATCAAACCCGCACCGATTGGCGACGCCGGCCGCTCTCGCCCGAGCAGCTCGAGTACGCGGTCGACGACGTGCGGCACTTGATCGACGTCTGGAAAAAACAACAGACGTCGCTCAAGCGGCTGAAGCGACTGGAATGGGCGGAGGCCGAATTTGTCCGCATCGTTGACGAGTTGGAAACCGAGCGCACCGAAGAGAGTTGGCGGCGGCTCGGCGGCTTGCAGAAGATGAGGCCGCGGCAGTTGGCGGTCGCTCGCGAGCTGTTTCAATGGCGCGAGCGGCTGGCGACCGAACGGAATCAACCGATCCGCCGCATCCTGCGCGACGACTTGATTGTCGACCTCGCCCTGCGTCAGCCGAAATCCGCCGAGGCGGTGCTGGCCACGCGCGACATGAATCGGCCGAGCTATAAAAAGCACGCGACCGAATTGGCCGCCTGCATCGCGCGCGGCGTGTCGCTGACGGAGTCTCAATTGCCGCGACCAACGCCCGTGTCCGAATCCAGTTCCGAAGATCACATTCTCAGCAAGCTGCTGCAAATCGTGCTGGCCAATCGCTGCGCCGAGTTGAAAGTCGCGCTGGGCCTCGTCGGCACCTCAGCCGATCTCAAATCACTCGTGCGCTGGCACACCAAAAAGAACTCGAAGGGACCGCCGCCACGCTTGGCGGAAGGCTGGCGCGCCGAAGTCTGCGGCGACCTCTTGGCCGACGTCCTCGATGGCAAAGTCCGTTTCTGCGTCGGCGACCGAGACAGCGAACATCCGCTGGTGTTTGAAAAGATCGAAACGCCGAAGTCATCGGAGTAGAGTTGGCACCGATCTTGAGCAGGAAAATCGCAGCGTTGCTAAGACCGGTGATGAGCAGATGGTTCGATGAGGCGAATTCCCATGCTGATTCTCTACGTGGACGCGGATGCCTGTCCGGTAAAGGACGAAATCTACCGCGTCGCGCGGCGCTACTCGATGCGGGTCATGGTCGTGGCCAACACCGCACTGCGAGTCCCCCATGACCCGTTGGTGGAATTGGTCGTGCGCCAGGAAACGGGGCTCAACATCGTCGATGATTGGATCGCCGAACAGTCCGGACTGGGTGACATCGTCATTACCGCGGACATCCCGCTGGCGGCGCGTTGCGTGGAGAAGCAAGCTCGTGTGCTCGACCCGAAAGGCCGCATTTTCACTGAGCACGACGTCGGCGCAACCCTCGCCATGCGCGATCTGTTGGACGGCCTGCGGCAGGACGGAGTCGTGACCGGCGGCCCGGCCCCCATGACTCCCAAAGATCACTCGCGATTCCTGTCGAAGCTCGACGAGTTGGTCAACATCGTGCGACGTGCTCATCCGCCGCAGCGATCGTAGGATGGAACTCGCCAGTCCATTCATCACAGCCGTACAGCACCATCGAAGAGTTCGACTCGTGCATCGTCGGGCTGACCAGCGATCGGCAGGCGAATGCGAATGTGGCCAGTCGATTTGCCAGCAGAGCGAAGAGTAATGCCGCTCTCTTTGAGCGTTCGTTCAACGGCCCGATCACGACGCCGCGAGGAGCACGATGTCGGCCAAGCAGTGCAATAGATCTCATTCGCTCTTCGCTTAAGCCGTGCGACATCGGATGTTGAAGGCAAGTCGCTTCGCGAATAAGGCGTCACCATGACGAACGGATTCTTCGCCAGCAAACTGGTCCAGATTTCGTCGAGGTCTCCGTTCGATGAGCCATGATGAGCCACCTTGAAAAACGAGCTTTTGTCTTGCGGCCGATTTTGTGATGCGACGACCGCCTGCCAACCGCACCGGGAGTTACGACCTCGCTCCAAATCGGCTCCAAGCAGTATTCCGAAGTTTGAAGTACGCACCAAGAGTGCCACAGACGTGTCATTCGGTCCTAAGTTTGGAAATTGACGAATCGGCTTGCCGGGCACTGGCATGAGCTTCGAGAACTTACCGATTGCATCGGTGATTGTTTGATCGGATGGGCTCAGCCCATGCACCTCCGCGAAATAGGGCGTCGATTGAGAGTACAAGCGCAAGCCTTCCCGCGCCCAAGTGTCAGGACCGACAGTGAATCGGCCACCACTCCTCTCCTGAAGTACCTCCAAAATCTCGGAAAACTCAGCGGTTCCAGACGAGTGTTCAACAAGCTTGATGGCCTTTTTTGCGACAACCAAAGTGAGAAACTCTTTGCACTGAAGGGCGGAGGAACATGCGAAGCGTGCGGACTTGGCTTCTCGGAGGAGGTCTGCCATTCCGCGAATGTGGTCGTCGTGCCAATGCGTAATGACGAGCGACTTCACTTGCGTTGCAACATCAACGCCCAAAGATTCGAGGTATTCCAGCGCGACGGGGCGACCGCCCGACAGACAACAGGAATCGACGACCATCCAGTTCCCAGCGCTCAAGTGCAAGGCCACGCACTCGCCGACACCAGGCCCAAAGAGCGAGATTTCAATCTCGTCAGTCTGCGGTGGAGACGATCGCGTCATGTCGCATCATTCGTGTGAATAGAGCCGCCGCTTTTGCAGAGATAGCGTCCACCTCACGACGTGACCAACGAGGCGAACGCCTCATACGCACCACAGATACTCGCCGAATCGTTCCGCCGGGGCTGCGTTCGTATCCAATGCTCCAGTACAGCACACTGCCGAGTTCCAAGAGTCGGCGATCTGCGTTGGAAATGTCGCTCATCGGAAGTTCGGCAAACTCAACAGGGTGGTTGGGGTTTGTCAGATCCTTGAGTTCAACGCCTATCGAATCATCATTGATGCTGGTCACCACGCCTTCCCACTGTTGCAGTGGTTGAAAACTTTTTTGGGGGGCAACGGTCGGTTCGCAGACGGGAATCACTCGCGTCCGTTGACGGAAATCTTTTCGTGAAAACAAGGCTGTCTGATTTCCCGATGGCGACTCATCGGACCCGCCTGAACTGGTGCCGCATGATTCTCCGAAATCAACAACCTCGCTTGCCAATGGATGGGACTCACGGACGAGGTCCGGCACGTCGTCATTCCAAGACGCCATTGGATCAGTTTGGTGAAAACTCGCGGTACTCATGGCCTGTTCCGAATTAGGCGGATTCCTTGATGAGATGACATCCCACTTCTTTGCTGTAGGCGAGAAATGCGTCCCAGAATCTGCTCATTGCCTCTAAGAAATACTCGACGTTGGTGACGTCAGTATTTTCGCCACCCGCCGACGAATCAACTTCGTAATGTTCATTGATAATGACGAAGACTCCCCGTTCGATCTTCGAAGAGGGTCCGATTCTGATCTCGATTCGTTTCGCGCGACACCCTTCCCGCTCTCCCTGCATCGTCAATCCAGCCATTCCCGGATTGACCAAAACCTTCTCCCAAGTCGGCTTTGGCGCGTAATGATGGCCAAACTGGTGCCAGGCATCGAGCGTCGGCATCTGGAAATGTTGATGAGTGTTGAAGCCGAAGCTCTTCACGGGGCAATGTTCAAGGATTTTGAACGTGCCCAGCACCAGATCGCGAAGTGGCTGAAACATTGAGGCGTCGTTGGTCTCAACGCAGAATCTTGCGTCCAAAACGTGGAGCGAGAACCAGTCGGTCGAAAACTGCGTAATGTCGCGATGGACGATTTGGACATTTGCGGATGTCGCCTCTTCAACGCGCATCAGGCCGTTCCCCGAAAACCAAAGCGGATGAAAGATCGCAGGATTGAACGATCCAAGCGCCACGATCGAAACGCCCTGGAACTCTGGGTATTCAGGCAGGTGATTTCGAACCAGTTCGCTGCTCATTTGATTGCCCGTGCCGGAATTATCTCTAGACGAGTTGGCGAACATTCCCACAACTCGCTGCCATCTTCCAGAAGTGCAGGTGATTCCGTCAACTTGCAGCCGGACTCGGGGTCTAAACGCCTTCTTCCGACACCAGTACCGCTCGCAGGTATTCACGGTTGAGGCGGGCGATGCTGCTGACGCTGATTTCCGCCGGACAGGCGGCTTCGCATTCGTAAGTGTTGGTGCAGCCGCCGAAGGCTTCTTTGTCCATTTGAGCCACCATGCGAGTGACTCGGCGGGCACGTTCGGGTTCGCCCTGAGGGAGCAGCGCGAACTGGCTGACCTTCGCGCTCACAAAGAGCATCGCGCTCGCGTTCTTGCAGGCGGCGACGCAGGC
>CAYSHJ010001075.1:0-5599 GCA_964430385.1 uncultured Planctomycetaceae bacterium | reverse complement strand
TGTGCGTTGGTCTTCGGCGGCGGCCTCAATATGGGCCAGGTCGTCGGTTCGACGAACGACAAGGGAGAACAGCCGCACGATCGACCGCTGGAGTATCAATCTCTGCTGGCCACCATCTATCACAGCCTGGGGATCAACTTCGCACACACGTTTGTGAATAGTGTCGGGCGGCCAGTCCCGATCTTGTCGAAAGGCGAAGTCATTCGGGAACTCGCGCGGAGCTGAAATCACGATGCGACAACATTCGACATGGATCTGGACTGCGATCGTGTTATTGGCGTTGCTGACGGCCTGCGGCGAGCGCTGCCTGGCATTCGATCGGTTGGCCGAGTCCGTCGCTCAACTAGATCGTCTCGGTGCCAGATTGGAACGAGACTCCGAGAATCGGATCGTGTCCGTGGATTTGTCCGCCTGTGTCGCGGCGAATGCGGGACTGGAGCAGGTTCGGCACTTGCCGCATGTCACGAAACTGGCGTTGCCGCCGGTTGTTGATGATGTCGGGCTGGACTCGATTGGAGAATTGACCAACCTGACTCGGCTGGATCTGCGCGCCCATCGCTCGATCACCGATGCCGGTCTGGCGCGTGTGGCTCGGCTGTCGCATCTCAGAACTCTCGCCCTTCCGCCACAGATCAGCGATGTCGGCCTGCGGCATCTGGCAGGCATGAAGAGTCTCCAGCAACTTGAGTTGTCGCCTTGCCGCCAGATCACCGACGACGGACTGACTGCCATTGCCGAGCTGCCCAATCTGAAAGTCCTGGACCTGGCCGGTTGTCGCAGACTCACGGATCGAGGAATTGAGCGACTCACATCTCTGCGTGGTCTTCGCAGTCTCACGCTGAGCCGCTGTACCGTAACCGATGTCAGCTTGGAACACCTTGCCGCGTTCAAGCAACTGCGGACACTGCGGCTCTCGGAAACGAGCGTTCGTGGTCCTGGCTTGAAGCACCTCGCGGCGCTGCCGGACTTAGAATTGCTCGACCTCGAACTGACATCGATCGCCGATGAGCATCTCGTTGAACTCAGAAAGCTGACACGATTGCGATCCCTGACGCTACCGGCCGGAGCGACCTCGGCGGTGTTGGCTCGTTTGACGTCGCTCACTCAGTTGCACACGTTGATCGCGCGAGATTCGCGGTTTGACAATGCCGGACTTGCTCATGTCGCAGCGTTCACGAAACTCGTTCGCCTGGACCTCAACGGCGCGTCGATTTCGGATGCCGGCCTCGCACACTTCGCCGAACTCACCGATCTCGAAGAACTGAATCTGACCGGGACCATCGTGAGCGATGCGGGGTTGTCGCACCTGAAACGCCTGACCCGCTTGCGCAAGCTGTCGATCGCCGGATCGCAAATCACGCTGAGCGGAGTCGTGCGACTCTTCACTAGCGAACAACAACGACCGCTCACAGCCGCACTGCTCGCGCTGGACGCTGCCGTCGTTGACGGCATGGGGAACGTGCTTGCGATCAACGTCGCGGGAACGTCATTCGGCGACGCGGAGATGATGCAGCTTCAAGACATCGCGACACTCAAGGAACTGCACCTCACCGCAACGAAGGTGACCGACGCGAGCCTGACGCGGCTCAAGGGCCTGCCGGGGCTCGAACGGCTCTTCCTCGCAAAGTGCGGCGTCAGCGACGCCGGTCTGGCTCACGTCAAAGGCCTGACTCAACTGCAAGTACTCAACGTCTATGGCACCCAGATCACGAGCGCCGGGCTGGAGCATCTGTCAGGGCTGAAGAACCTCCGCACTTTGTACATCACCGACCTGAAGCTCAAGCCAACAGCCGTTGATCGAATCAAGCAACAGTTACCGGGACTGAAAGTAACGGATTACACGGCTGAGTGATCTGACTGGGTGGAGATCACGACCGTCACGTCCGACGAGACCAAGGCACTCCTGGCTTACCTCGAAAAAAATCATATTCTCGTTGCACGGAAAGGTCGCCTTGGTGACCGGCGCGCCGCGCGGGCTGGGGCGCGCCATCGCCGAAGCCTTGTTGCGCGCCGGAGCGACAGTCGATTTGAACGGCGCAAAGCACGAGCGGCTCGCCGAAACCACTCGGCAGTTCGCGGCCGAGGGGGCACTCAAGCAGCTCACCAAGTCGATGGCCGGGATGCCGCCAATGCCGGGCATGCGCATCCGCGTATTGTGCAGGCGATCCGCGAGGCGGCCGAACAGCGGTGACGATCGGCATTGCCGCGGACGATCACGGCAAACTGTTGGCGAGTTGGCGGGCGGTCATCATCGCGACTCGGTGGAGAGTTCTGCATTGCAGAGACGTATCCCGATTGTGGATCGTTGTCGTCACCGCGAAATGATGGTGGCTTTGCCCGCGTGATCGGCGATGGACGAGTTCTTGACCGGCGGGCAGCAGGCCAAGCCGTTCGGCAGACGTGCTGATCATCCTGCGGTCCAGCGAGTGGCGCGTTCGGGAGACCGTGCCACAACAGTTCGAGTCACGGAGTGGCTCGGCTACTTGGAAGACGGCTTGGCTGGGGCGGGGCGGGTTCCAATCGCACGACGTAGATGGTGGCGTTGGCGTTGCCGGTGATGAGGTGGCGGCTGTCGTCGGTGAAGCTGAGTTCGTGGACTCGGCCGGGGAAGGTCAGGCGTTTTTCGACGACTCCGCTGGCGAGGTGGATGATCTGCACTCCGGCGGAGGCTCCGTTCTCCCAGAACGACGCCGCCAGACGACGACCATCGGGCGAGAACGCGACGGCTTCGGTGCCGGGGATTGCGAAGCTCGTGGTCGGCTTGGTGAGGTCAGATTTCAGATCCCATAATTTCAGCCCCCCGAAGCTGACCGTCGCGAGAGTCTGTCCGTCGGGTGTCAAGGCAAACTGAAAAAAAGTATGTGACGTCAACGTGGCTCGCGGAATGAGCTGATCCACGTTCACGTCCCAAATCTGAATGTGTGGGCCAATACGTCCGACAAGTACACTCCCACCCTTAGCGAAGGCCATTTGTAGGGCGCGTTCCGGCGAAGATTTGATCTCAGACAGTTTTCTGGATGGAAGGTCGTCCGACTCCCAACCCCAAAGCTCGACGACCTCGTTCGTTCCGTTGTACCGGCCAATGGCGAGGCGATGGCCCGCATCGTTCAACGCGGCCGAGTGGACGTTGTCCCCCGTGATGCGGCGAGTTGGCGACACGCGATCCGCTTCGCACCGGAGCAGGGCTGTTCCACTCGCGTCACCCGGCTCCCGGACGATGAGCTGCCTTTGCGCAGGAGAAGCATCCAGAACCAAGAGGGCCGGTGGAACTTCCGGCACAACTTGCAGACCGTCGCGTGTCGGTCGCCAAATGCCGACTCGCGAAGACTCCGACGACGTGCATAAGAAGTGATCGACGACCTTGAGCCTTCCGTATATGTATTTTGGATTGGGAACCAACGGATCGAGTTCGGTCACTCCGGTCTGCGAAACATTCCAAAATCGGACGGCCCCGTTCAGATGGCCGGTGAAGATAGTCTCACCATCGTGAGCGATCGCTAGGGCATCAATATTGTCTGACGGAAATGAGAAGGAGGAGTTGCCGAGCAATTGCGGTGGATCAGCGGCGAGATCCCAAACGCGGAACCCAGTTCCGCCGAAAACGGCAGCCAGCCGTAGAGATTTCGCGGCTGCGGCAATCACCCCATTTTCGCGAATGCTGCCGACGCGCTGGGGTTCGCCGTCGTTGATTTTCCAGAACCAAATGCGGCCGTTGCGATCAGCGGTTGCAAGCCGACTGTCGGACAGGAAGACCGCATGCTCGAAGCCCTTCGCGGGCGCATCGGAATTTTGGTCGGCATCGGCCTTCAGAACGGTGGCTTCGCGTGGAGTGTCGCCCCGCAGATCAATCAAATGGACTGCACTTTGGACGTTATTGTTGTCCGTGAAGCAGAACCAGTGGGCATCGGGTGAAAAGCTGACCGGCGAGATGCCCCCATGCGGCAAAGGGAGTGCGAACTTGGCGGCTCGCTGTGGCGGAGTGTTGCCGAGTCTCCACAGTCCAATGCTGTCCTCGTTGAAATCAAACCCCGCCAGCCAATGGCCGTCCGAAGACGCGGTCGCATAGCCGATCTGCGAGCCGCTGTCGTTGGCGATGGTTGCCATTTGCTCTTCCAGCGGTACACCTTCACGCGGTTTGGCGAAGACTTTCAGTTTTTGCGGACCTCTGTCAGACGTGAATGCGGCGAGCCTTCCGTCCGGCAGGAAAGTTGCGGAATGATGCCCGTTACCGAGGGCGAAGAGTCGTGTGGGGTTCTTGAGTTCACGCTCGAACAAGTAAATTCCGTCATAATTGGTCAATGTGTATTGCGTGCTACTAGGAGAAACGGAAACCGATGTCGGCGAACCGTAGATTCGTCGGCGATGTTGGCCCAGGACGGCGACCAGACCTTCCGGCTGACGTGGGACTCGCTCCGCCTCCGGAATCTGCGCGGGATCAAGGTCATCCCACGCACTGCGGCCCTGCTCGGCAACCGGATTCCCGTTCGCCCCAACCGGCACCCCAGGCTTCACGATCTTCGGCTCACCAATCTTCAACGCTTGACGCACGGTATCGGCTGGCAGTGTCACTCTGAAGCCCAACACGGACATTCGGCTCGAAGGACCGAACCAGTAGCGCATCGCTGATCGACAAAATCCAGCGTTGGGAGCCCAGCCACGAAATACTCGGTTCGAGCCAGTGGACGATGGGCCGTTGGGATCAATTGCAGGTTGGCCGAGAAACTGCGCGTAGTAGTTCGATTGCTGTTCGTCCTGCACCCACTCAAACACGTTTCCGTGAATGTCATAGAGCCCGAACGGATTGGCCTTCAACTCGCCCACTGTATGTGTTCGGCTACCAGAATTCGTACCGAACCAGCCAGCACGCACCAACTCTTCATCCTTGTCGCCGATCCAATATTTGGTCGTTGTTCCCGAGCGACATGCAAACTCCCATTCCGCCTCTGTGGGCAGACGGTATCCCGTTCCATCGAGAAGCGTGATCGTCTCGCCGGCTCGGAAGTAGAACGGCTTGAGTTTCTCCTGCTGACTCAGCTTCGTGCAAAATTCGGCTGCATCGTTCCAACTGATCGATTCCACCGGGTGGTTGGTCGTGTCCATCCCGGCCACCTGATCTTTTCCCTGCCCCAGAGCGGCATAATGCGACGGATTCATCCCCGTCACCTGCTCATAATGTGACTGCGTAACTTCATTGATGCTGACGTAGGTCGGTCGCGTCAGGATGACTTTATGCTGAGGAACTTCACTCTTGATCTTTTGTTGCCAATCGTCGTCTGCGAATTCTTTGAGGGCTGCTTCGTTCTCCTCCGCTGTGCTGCCCATCAAGAACTCGCCGGGCGGGATGAGGCGGAACTTCATGCCGAGGGAGTTGGTGTACTCGACCGGCACGCCGAGGTACTTGGCCCACGCTGCCTGATGCTGCTTCGCCTGCTCGGCATCAAACGGCGCGATCGCGGGGGGCGGAGCGTCTGCCGACCAACCGTGCCAGCCCGCGTCCTTCGTTGGCGAGCCGGGCAGCGTCAGCTCCCGGACCTGTTCGCTCGGATCGGCTTGTCCGGGGGGATTTGAGATTTGAGATTTCAAATTTGAGATTTCAGAT
>CAYSHJ010001074.1:0-1863 GCA_964430385.1 uncultured Planctomycetaceae bacterium | reverse complement strand
TCCCGGCCCTCGACGAGCTCAATCCCCATCTGCTGCGCCAAGAACGAATGCTCATAATACGCCGAGTTGTAAATGCCGGGAGTGAGAACCACGACCGTCGGCTCATGGACGTGATCCGGAGCCAGGTGCATCAGTGTTTCGTAGAGGCGACTCGCATAGTCATTCACCGGACGCACTCGCGAGTCGGTGAAGACTTCCGGAAAACTCCGTTTCATCACCAGCCGGTTTTGCAGGACGTAGGAGACGCCCGAAGGACAGCGCAGATTGTCTTCGAGCACATAAACCTGGCCGTCGCTGTGCCGGATCAGATCGGTCCCCGTGATGTGGCACCAGACGCCGCGCGGCGGATGCAGCCCCCGGCACGGTTCACGGTAGGACTCCGCCGTCTCTATAAGTTCGCGCGGAACGACGCCGTCGTTCAGGATCTGTTGTTTGTGATAGATGTCGTCGATGAACAGATTCAGCGCTTTGATTCGTTGCTTCAGACCGATTTCGATCTTTTCCCATTCGTCGGCTTCAACGATCCGCGGAATGATGTCGAACGGAAAGATCTTCTCCGTGCCGCGATCGTCTCCGTAAACGGCGAACGTGATCCCCATCCGCAGCAGCGCCAACTCGATGGCTGTCTGCCGCTGTTGGAGTTCGCCCGGTGGCAAGGAGTCGACCTTCTCCACCAACAATCGAGCCGCCGGCCGCGGCCTTCCCAGCGCATCGATCAACTCATCGAAATAGGCGTTCGTCTGATACGACTCGAATGTGTGTGGCTTTGCCATCGCGACACCCGGCCTCCGCAAGACTGTGGGAGCGGCAACTAGTCTTGGTCCCTGTTGGTCGGCGGCATCTTAGCAAGATTTGTGAATGTTGCAGGTGATCTGAACACGGCTGGCCAATTCGTCGCCTTGGGCAATCTGCAGCCCCGGCCCTTGTGGCCGGTTTGATTTGAATTCGTCGGAAAAAAAGCAGAAGTTGCATTACTCAGGCCACAAGGGCCAAGGCTACAGGTTCCGTCGATTTAAGAATTCGCCAGCCGTGGTCGCGCCAGCCACCGCGGTCCCAGTTCTCTGGCCCCCTTTCTGACGCTCATCACCACTGCTACCATTGATCTTACATAAATACGAAATTACGTAATGCGGATCACGCGCCGCAGTTGCCTTCCGCATCCGTGCCTTCGGCCTCCGTGGCTGATGGTGCGTTTTCGAATCATTCCGTCCTTGTTCCAGGAGCCGCCTCCGACGCAACCAACATCGTAACTCCTCAACCTGTGGAAACCACGGCCTCGGACGGATCAGTTCCGGCATGAGTTGCACACTGCTTGTGATCGCTACCGTCTCCAAAAGGAGCTTCCTCATGTTTTCACTCGTAGATCAAACGGCTCGAACGTGTGGCGGCATTGATCGTCGTGGCTTTTTACGTATTGGCGGGTTGACGACGTTCGGATTGAGCCTGCCGAAACTCTTGGCAGCCGAGTCCGCTCAGCCCTCGGTCGTGCGCAAGGATGTGAACTGCATCCTGCTGTGGATGGGAGGCGGACCGTCCAACGTCGACACGTTCGACATGAAGCCCGACGCCCCGGCCGAGTATCGCGGCGACTTCAAGACGATCCCCTCAAACCTGTCCGGTCTCTCGATCTGCGAACACTTGCCGCAGATGGCGAAGGTCATGGACAAGGTCTGTCTGTTGCGATCGGTGACTCACACCGAAAGCGGCGACCATGTCGCGGCGGTCCACTACATGATGACGGGCTATCCGCAGCGGCCTGATCCCACCGGTCAACCGGCGAACTCGCTGATTTATCCGTCGTATGGTTCGGTCGTCAGCCGCGAGCGTGGTTGGCAGAACGGTTTACCGCCGTATGTCGTGCTC
>CAYSHJ010001073.1:0-5968 GCA_964430385.1 uncultured Planctomycetaceae bacterium | reverse complement strand
GAAATCCAGATGCGTGCCAAGCGTTTGACGCTGTTCGCGTTCTTGGGATTGTTCGTGTGGCATTGGATGGAGTGGCAGCCGGGAGATGCGGACACGATCGTGTCGATTCTCGCCCGCTCGCTGGTGCTCAGCGGATTGGTGCTCGGCGTGACGTTGATCGTGATGACGGTCGCCGCCCTGATTCACGAAACGTACATCTGCCCTGTGATCAACGGCTGGCGCGAACGGAAGCTGCATTGGCAGCGATCTCGCGAAGACGACCACAAGCGGCGAACTGAGGTATTCGACAGACAGCAGCGGGAGACCGAATGGCAAAGCTCCGCCGCCGACCGAGAACAGGTGCGACTGGCAGCCGCAGCCAAGCTTCAAGCCGAGGCGGAACAACTTGCACTTGCCAAGCATCGCCGGGAGGAAGCTCGGCTGGGTTGCATGCTGTTGCGAGACCAATACTCCACCGAACTCGGGAACCGGTTCACGCGGGAACGCCTTGACGATTATTTCGCGACCTACATGACCGACACGCATTCGCCGGAAGAGGTCGAAGCCCGAGCGACACAACTCCGAGGCATGATCGAGCAAGCGCTCGCGGCCAGCGGAGCGACGCAAAAGAAACAGTTTCGCTCATTGATCGAGATCGCCGAGTACTTCCAGACGCTTTGTGAAGATGCGGCGAAATCGACTTTTGACCCTGACATCGTTGAATCCATCATCACGCGCTATCGCACGCAAGAAAACAGTGCCGTCGCAGAGTTTTTCAAATCCTGATTGCTCGCGGATCGTTTAGGGCGGCAGCCGCTCGCGCGGTAGCAGCGCGGCGGTTGAACCCCGCCTCATCAAAAACAATCGTGGTTCGATCTTGATCGAGACCATGCCGTTCCTTCGTCAACGTCGAGGTGAGGTGTGCAGACGAGTCGCGACCGCGCTCTCTGCGACACCATCACCGCGACGTTCTTAACCCCGGACGTGCCAGCGGTCGAGGAGTCTCTCGAATTATGTTCCCTATCAAAATCGGAACGGACCTTGAAACCAATTTGGCGTACCACCTCGATCCGGAGTTGCTGCGCACGCATCTCCATGCCATCGGGGCCACCGGCTCTGGCAAAACCACGCTCATCGTGTCGATCGTCAAGTCGCTGCTCATCGACCCTCGCCCGAAGTGCGCGCTGTTTCTGGTCGATCCCGTGGGAAATCTCAGTCAGTCTCTGCTGACTTGGATCGCCGATCCGAAAACCTGTCCTAATCATGTCCGTAAGCGGCTGGTTTATTTGGAGGCCGCGAATTCCAAGTGGGTGCTGCCCTTCAATCCCTTGCACCGCGAGCCATTGGAATCCGAAGACCGCCTCTATTTTCAAGCGGGGCGTTCCATGGAAATCGTTCTGCGGGGATGGGCCAGTCAGAACGCGGACCAGATGCCGCGGCTGAAGTATTGGACCTTTGCTTGTTTCTTTGCTTTGGCGGCGATGGGCTTGCCGATCGCCGCTTCGCGCTGGTTGTTGCGGCCCGGAACTGCGGAGCACGCCGCCTTGATCGCGCGACTGCCCGACAGTTTACGGGCGATGTGGGCTGAGATTCTCACCGCGCGCGGTGGCGAAGCCCTGAAGCAATTGGAATCCACGCGGAGCCGCCTGGCGCTGTTCGCCGACTGCGGCATTCTGCGGAGGATGTTTGGCGTCACCGAAAATCGGTTTGACGTTTCCAGATTCATTGAGGATCGGAAGGTGGTGATCGTCAACTTGGGATCAGCCGACACGCTTGATCCCCAGATCGCGCGGACCATCGGCGGGTTCGTGGTGAACGAAGTGATTCAAACCGCGATGGGCCTGACTCCAGAACAAGTCGATCCAACGTATTTGATCTTGGACGAGTTCCAGAACTTCGTTGGACCTGATCTGTTCAACGCGCTGCCACTCGTCCGACAACTCGGCCTGCGACTGATCCTCGCGCATCAATCGTTTTCGCAACTCGTGCGCGGCGACATTGATTTGACGAGCATCATCTGGCAAGCCCAGTCTCGGTTGATGTTCTCGAACGCTGCGAAAGACGCGTCGATCGTTGCCGAGGAGCTTGCGAAAGCGAACTATGACCCCTATCTGCTGAAGGAAGTGCAACACACTCCGCGGCAGATTGTGGTAGGTCACCGACGCGAAACGATCCGCAGCACATCGACAACGCAAACTGACTCCACCGCCAAGGATGTGGGAGCCACTCGCGTATCCGGCAAGAGCGCAGGAACGTCTCGCGCGCCAGGCGAGACTCAGTTAACAATGTCCGCCGGAGATCAGTCGAGCACGGCGAAGACCGAGTCCGAGAAGACCGCTCACAGCAACGGTCAGAGTCATACCGTCGGTGAGGTCTTGGTACCGATCCAGGAAACTTTTGACGAAGTCTCGAAGACGTACTTCAACCCCCAGGAGCAACAACTGAAATGGGAAGGTCTGGTGCGCGGGCTTTCCACAGGGTTCGCGTTCGGCAAGTTCAAGGATGATCCGAAGCTCTATCACCTGAAGATTGAAGAACAGAAAACCGAAGAGACCCCCGAGCTGCGACAGCGCAAACAAGAATTGCTGGCGAAGAATTTCGAGTCAGAGTTCTTTGTCTCGAAAGAGGCGATCGAACGCGAAGAGGAGCGACTGCGTATGTCGCTGCTCTCGCAAAAGGCGATCGTGATTCCGCTGCCTGCTGCAACAATTTCGAAACTCCCCGCGCTGCCGCCGATAACGTCGCCCGAAACCGTGCCCAATCCCCGTCCGAGTGCGTCTGATCAAACCGCGGTGCCACCGCCTTCATCCGCACCGCCGCAAAATCGGTTTCTCTGAGCATCGCGAACTTCTGCGATGATTTGCTCGACCGTGTGTGAGCCAGTTTCCGCGACCTGTTGCAAGCTCATTTGCAACAGGTCGCGTTGTTCCACGGTGACGCCGATCGCTTGTTCGTACTGCGTGCGCCATGTCATGCGCCAGAATTCCACTCTCTCCGGTGCGAGGTCGGTCCGCTCCGGCAGTCGAGCAAGGTTGTCCACGAGCCTTTCGAGTTGCTTCATCAAGCCGAGTCGCAGCCGCGCCGAGAGTTGTCGCTGACGAAGCTCCAACAAGTCGTCGATCGGCGAGCCGACAGTATGACCGCGTTCCATCGCGCGAATGCTCTCGCGCCGGAAATCGCTGCGCGAGCGAAATCACTGGACGTCTTGAATGACTTTGTTGCCACGTACTAATTCCGCGATGCTCCCTCTCGTGCGCGTGCCGTTCACAAGACCTTTCTCCTTTTGAGTAGAACGCCCTCCTGTCGCCGCTCCGCCGGCGACTTGGATCACTCAGCGGAGCCGAGAACGTTTGTCCCCAAACCGTTCCAGACCCCGGTCCAACACTGGTTCCAGAGGTGGTTCCAGACCCCGTTCCAGCGCTTGGCCGCCCCGGTCCACGAAGGGTCAACGAAGGTGTTTGTTGTATGTTGTTTGCCCACCAGCCGTTTCGTGGGTCGCCAGGGTGCCTCGGCGGGGCCTCGTCCCCCTGGCTTGTTTCGTACGTTGCAGGGGCGGTTAATCAGTTGTTCGCTGAGGCTCACACTGATTTCTTTTGCCGCCATTGGTCAGACGGTCCACGGCCTCGCTGCTACGAAACAAGCCAGGGGGGCCTGGCGACCCGGCGACCGCCATGTCGTTGATCGGTTTTCCGGCGGATGACTTTCGATCGTCATGGCAGTCGCCCTCGGCCGCGACGGCCGAGCGAAACGGCTCCCCCAAAAACGAAATGGATGGCTGTGAATGATTGGTTTCCGAGTGAATGATCGTGAAGCGGGCACGGGATTGCGGTCACGATCTCGCGTTGAATGTCACGTTCCTGCGATTGGAGAATGGAGGCGCAAGATGTTTTTCGTTGAACTTTTTCGGAGATAAGAGAACGCTGCTTGACGATCACGAGAACGACGATACATTTCTCACCATCGACCTCGTCATGAGGTTGCCTCCGGTTGACGTCTGACTCCGACGCGGTTCCGCTGCGAAGAGACAAATGCCCGGTTGTAATGCTCGTCCCCTTGTGGGATCGATTTTCACCGAGCCGCTCTCCAGCTTTCGGAAGTTGCTCGGTGTCTTTTTTTTCGAGCATTCCCCGGAGGCTGTCATGCCTGTCACTGAAACGGACGTCCGATTGCTGGAAGCTGTCGCCCGCTACTATGTGCTCACGCGCGAGCAAATCGCGCGGCTCTGCCAATTGAATCACGCGTCTGGCCGCAGCACGCGCAAACATCTGAGCAAGCTGCTGCAAGGCGGATATCTGCAACGGCACAACGTTCCGGTCGCTTTGCCGGGATCGAACGGAGCCGCGCCGGTGTATTACCCGACGAAAGCCGGAGCCGATTTGCTCGCGTCATGGTTCGATGACGAACGCTACCTCGCCACGATGACGCGGCATCCGCGCGCCGATCGCTTGAGCCACTGGATTGAACTCAACAACACCCGCATCGTCATCGAGCACGCCCTCGCGCGGCAGAATGAAGTGAAGCTGGAGAATTGGATTTCCGAATACGAAACGATCAACAAGGACGCGACGGAACCGGAGCGATTCACGCTGCAAACGACGCTGTGTGAAGTGCCGCCACTCTCGTGTTCACCCGACGCTGGTTTCTTGTTGTCGATCTCGGGCCAAGCGAAAGTCTATTACGTCGAGCGCGATCGTGGCACGAGTTCGCCGCATCAAATCGCTGCCCGCAAGACGCGCGGCTACGCCGAACTGGCGCGACAACAGGGTCATCTGCGACACTTTCCGAGCGCCACCGTGCCGACATTCTCGGTGTTGTTCATTACCACCAGCGCCTACCGCTGCAATCAGCTCGCTAAGGAACTCCGCAAGCGCGAAGCTCCCGAATTGTGGCTGATGGTCGATCATCACGATCTCACGGCGGAATCGTTTTTGTCCCAACCGATCGTCCTGAAAAGCGATGGCCAACGCGCGTCGCTGATTCAACCTGAACCTCGCGCTGTCGGAGCCACCCCATGAATTGGTTGCCTCGGTCGCGAGTTCTTCCCGTGACCACACCCCAACAGTCCATCGAAGTTCGTCGCAGCCAGGGCCTGCGTCGAGCGCCGGCGGCTGGTGTGGATTTCATAGCCTCGCTCGGTGATGAACCGCGCGGAGCATTTTGTTTCTTTCCCCCTCTTACCATGTCAGAGTCCACAGTCACCCCGAACAAACCTTGGAAGGTCTTCCGCTCGAATGGCGTCGCGGCCAGCGTGTTTAATAACACGGTCAAGACACCCGAAGGCGAACGGATCTATGCCAAGGTGTCCCTGTCACGGACCTACCGCGAAGGGAACGAGTTCAAGTCGACGACCAGTTTCGGTCGCGATGATCTGCCAGTCGCCGCGTTGCTCTTGCAACAAGCGTGGGCCAGCATCGTGAATGCCGAGACCGACGCCGACGCCAAGTAATGTTTCATCTGGGGACGCGGCCCTGCGCGTCCCCTGTCTTCGATCCGTCGAAGACCGGCTGAGTCGAGACGTCGTAGCGTCCACGATCTTGCGGACCAGCGACCGATCCCCGGCTGATCACCGCGATCTTGTATCGCCATTTTTATCGCCGCCGTGAACCTCTCTCACGACGCGCGCTCTTCTTATCCATCGGGACCACCGTTGTGGCTTCGACGGTTTTTTTGAGAATCCTACGATGCACTGCTCACCATTGAGGACTGTCAGCATGAGCGAACACGACGTCTTCGAGCAGACTTCATCGACTTCCAGCTTTGGCCGTCCTCTGGTGATTGGCTCGACTCGTCCGTTTCAGGGACGAACGGGTTTTGGCTCTTCACGAGTTTTCGGTGCGTCTCACGAGGAGACGCATTTATTTCCTTCCCCCTGTTCCATGCAAGGACTGCAACTCCAGCCGCAGGAGATTTCGTATGACGCGAAGGCTTCCTGCAATTTCTTCGTTCCTTCGGAGGACATGCCCTTCGTTGCCACTCGCGCTGCTGTCGA
>CAYSHJ010001072.1:0-8236 GCA_964430385.1 uncultured Planctomycetaceae bacterium | reverse complement strand
GACCTCGCCGCACGACTGCCACCAGTTTTCGCTGCGGTCGGCATTCATCCGAACTACGCGGCTCAAGCGCGACCGGGTGATTGGGAAATCGTCGAGGAACTCGCCGCGTCGCCAAAAGTCGTCGCGATCGGCGAGACCGGTTTGGACCGTTACTGGGACCACACGCCCTTCGACGTGCAACTCGACTACTTCCGCCGGCAGATCGAACTCGGTCGTCGAACAAGATTGCCTTTCATCGTGCATTGCCGCGAAGCCGAAGCGGACGTGATCACCGTCTTGTGCGAAGCTGCCGCAGTGGGACCGCTGTGCGGCGTCATGCACTCGTTTTGCGGCAGTCAAGCAACTCTCGACGTCTGCCTGGATTTGGGGCTGCACATCTCGTTCGCCGGCATGTTGACATTCAAGAAGAACGAACCACTGCGACAGATCGCCGTTAAAGTTCCGCTCGATCGGCTGCTCGTGGAAACCGACTCACCCTACTTGGCTCCACTGCCGCATCGCGGCCAGCGGAATGAGCCGGCATTCGTACGACACACGGCGGAATGCTTGGCCAACGTCCACGGGCTGACGCCGGACGAGATGGCGGCTTTGACGACGGCTAACGCGCGAAAGCTGTTTCGGTTGCCGTAGCTGAATTCGCAAGAATTCAAACGTGACGCGCGTCAGCAATCTGAATTCTTGCGAATTCAGCAACGAGACACGGTGTCACGCGGCTTTCTGGGCTGAGCGTCGTAGCTGAGGCTGACTCTTCCAGCGGCGATGGACCCAAAAGTACTGCTCGGGCGCGCGGCGGACGAGGCGTTCGAGCGCGGACGTGTAGCGACGCGTGATCGCTTCGACGGCCTTGGAACCTTCAAACTCCAGCGGATCGATGATATCCTCGGAACAAAGTTGGAATCGGACCCAGGGTGGACCGACCAAGTCCTCGCGGTGAGTTTCGTCTGGTAAACGCAGTGCTCCACCGACCACGATGATGGCTCGGTATTCGATCGCCAACAGGGCAATCGACTTGAACGTCGAGGCGGGCTTGCCGAAAAAGTCGACGAACACTCCGCGTGGGCCGGCGTCTTGGTCGCACAACAACGCGAGATGTCCGCGCCGTTCGAGCAACGGTGGCATCGCGGCGGAGGCGCCGTTCTTCGAGATCAACCTGTGGCCGCTGAGAACGCGAAGGCGTTCGAACCAATCGTGGAGGTACGGGTTGTCCAGATCACGAGCGACGACTCCCAGCGGCGTGCCGAACAGACCGAACACTGCGTTCACGACCTCCCAGTTGCCGAAGTGCCCGCCCACGAGCATCACCGGGCGGCCGGAATTGAACGCTTGCCAACTGGCCCGGCGGCCGCCGTCATAAACGATGACGTCCAGCAAGTTTTCGTACCGCAGCTTGCGCGGCAACTGAGCGACTTCGATCACCAAGCGGAACAGATGCACCCACATCCGGCGAATGTGCTCGTCGATCTCCGCAGCGGTGACGTCCGGCCCCAGCGCCTGCCGCAGATTGTCCCGTGCGACCCCATACCGCGTCAGCTTTCGCGGCATTACTCGATGCATGACAAAGGCCAATGCCTCGGCGAACTCGCGACTTCGCGCCGCCGACAGCATCTGCACGACGCAAATCAGCAGGCGAAAGACGAGGTACTCCAGCCGATGTCGCCAACGCAGCCAATTCATGCGGCACTCCCTTGCCTCGAGGCGGCGGCAGTCTGTCGGGCCGAGGCAAGGCCGTCAATGCGAGAGCGATTGAGTCGAGACCATCTCGGTTGGTACCGTGGGAAGTCACCAGTTTTCTTTCCCTGAACCTGCTCATCATGGGCGTCATGCCGTCGTCGAGACTCGTTCCCACTGCTTATCGAACCGCTGCGGCGAGATCGGGATCGCGGTTCGCAGTTCTTGAGCAAAGAGCGATACGCGGAGTTCTTCGAGCATCCAGCGGCCGGTGACAAGTTCCGGATCGTATCGGTCCGCGACGCGGTTGGCGTCGAGGCATTCGACAAGGCGATGCCAACGCGGATCGATTTCGGCGGCGCTGCGCTGATCGCGAGCTTGTCCACCGGCGATGAGTTTTTTCAATCGCAACGCGATCGCTTGAAAGTATCGCGGAAACTGTTGCAGCCAGTCCCACGGAGTTTGCACCCAAAAGCCGGCCTCAGTCAGTCGAGCGAGTTGAGTTCGACAATCGGTGACGGCGGCGGCCGCGAACGGCAGCTTGCAGCCTTCGACGGCTCTCCGAGCTTCGGTGTATGCGGCCAACAACGGACCGATGAGTTCGATAACTTCTTGAACGGCCGCAGGAATCCGCAGCTTCGCAACGCTGACTCGTTCTTGAAACTGCGTTTTCGTACGCGGCACAGTCGGCGATTGGCCGAACAACGCGCGATCGGCGATCAACTCCGCGAGCATTTGTGGCAGGCGACCTTTGTCCGGCAAAGTCGCGGTCAACAATTGCCATTTGCTCAGATCGGGCAAGTGCTGCACATGCTTCGTCAAGTCGCGAACGGTTTGCAACTCGAACAGACGACGCAAGCCCACTCGCGTTTCGTACACGGCTTTGTCGACTGAATCGGACAGTCGCAGCGAGAGACTTTCGCCCCGATTAACCAGCATCGGGAACCCTTTAAGCCGCAGTCCGCTGTGTTCGAGGTCGACGGATTCCGGCAACAATTCAAAATCCCAATCAGTCAGTCCGTCGCGATTCCAGGCCACGTGATCAATGGCCGAAAAACTGGCCGAGGCTTTCGCACCCAGCTTGCTGCGCAGTTCATCCAGGTCGCGGCCGGCAGCGAGTTTCTTTCGTTCCGCGCCCAACACCTGCACGTTGATCCGCAGATGTGGTGGCAGTTCGGCTTCACGAAAGTCCTCGGCGTTCACTCGCTGACCCGAGATCCTCGACAAGATCGTGGCCATCGCTGCGGTGACCTCCCCTTCGCCGAAGCGGATTTGCTGGAGCACCTCGCGCGCGGTGTCGGGTACAGGGACGAAGTGCCGTCTGAGTTCCTTCGGAAGCGACTTGATCAGAGCCGTGATTTTTTCTTCGAGCAACCCCGGCACAAGCCAGCCGAGTCGCCGCGAGTCCAACTGATTCAATCCTTCTTGCGGCACCGAGATCGTGATGCCGTCAATCGCTTCTCCCGGCTCCAGCCGATATTCGAGCGGCACGCTCATGTGGCGGAGTTTGATCTCGTTCGGAAAGTCTTCAGGCGACGCGGCTTCGCGTTCTGGGTTGAGCAAGTCATCGCGCGTGAAAAAGAGCAGACGTTCGTTCGTCGTCAGCTCCAGGCGAGCGGGGGGCGTCAGCCCCCTGATGCGCTCAACGGACACTTGGCGATCCAGCGAAACCATTTTTGGATTGAGCTCGGAGGATTTGGGACGTGCGGAAGTTTTGGGACGTACAGACGCATCAGGGGGCTGACGCCCCCCGCTCGCCTCGGTCAGCCACTTCTGCATGCTCGGTCCGTCGACAACGACTTCCGGCAATCGCTGATCGTAGAACTCAAACTGCGCCTCTTCGCCTTTCAAGAAGTCTGCCCGCCGCGACTTCACGTGCAGCTCTTCCAGTTCCTCGATCAATAATCGGTTGTGAACGAAAAATTCGGCATTCGAATCGAAGTCACCTTCAACAAGAGCATGCTGAATGAACAGTCGCCGTGCGGTCGGCGGGTCGATGCGGCCCAAACGGACTTTTCGACGCGGTATGATCGTCAGCCCGAACAGCGAGACTTTTTCAAAAGCCATCGCCGAGCCGGCTGGCCGGTCCCAATGCGGCTCGCTGTGCGTTCGCGTCACCAAGTGCTCGGCCAACGGTTCAATCCACGCGGGGTCGATGCGAGCGACTGTGCGAAGATAGCGTTTGCTGGTCTCGACCATTTCCGCCGCGACGAGCCACTTCGGCTTCGACGCGCCCCCTTTGCGACCAACACTCGATCCAGGCCAGAGCGTTGCTTTCAATCCGCCCGCCGCCGAGTACTCGGACGTCTCGCCGTCTTTACAGGCGATGCTCGCCAGAAAGCCGGTGACCAGTGCGCGATGAATCGACGCCTGGGTTTCGCTCGACTGTCGTTTTCCAACCTTCAACCCGCTTTCCTCAACCAGCTCGACAAGTTGCCGATGCAAGTCGGCCCACTCGCGCAGGCGGTTGAAGTTCAGGAAGTTCTGAACGCAGGCTTTTCGCACCTGGCTCTTCGAGAGCGTGTCCTTCAGGTGATGGTAAAAGTCCCACAGCTTGAGATAGCCCAGGAAGTCCGAGTCTTCGTGCTGAAACTGCTTGTGCTTTTCGTCCGCTTGTTGATGCTTGTCGATCGGCCGGTCGCGCGGGTCTTGAGCTTCCAGGGCAGCAGCGATGATCAGGATGTCGTGAAGGCACGCTTCGTCGTGCCCGGCCAGAATGATGCGCGCGATCCGCGGATCGACCGGCAGCTTCGCGAGCTTGCGTCCGAGATCAGTCAGTTCATCGTGGTCGTTGACAGCTCCCAGTTCGAAAAGGGTTTTGTAGCCGTCCCGAATCGCGGTTGACTTCGGCGGTTCGAGGAATGGGAAGTCTTCGAGCGGCCCCAAGTTCAATGACTGCGTTTGCAAAATCACCGAGGCGAGATTCGTCCGCAGGATTTCCGGAAGCGTGTATTTTTCGCGGCCGGCGTAATCCGTTTCGCTGTAGAGCCGGATGCAAACGCCCGGCCCGATGCGTCCGCAGCGGCCTTGACGTTGATCGGCTGACGCTTGTGAGATCGCCTCGATCGGCAGCCGCTGCATTTTCGTGCGCGGCGAATAGCGACTGATGCGCGCTGTACCCGTGTCGATGACGGCTCGAATGCCGGGCACCGTCAGTGACGACTCGGCCACGTTCGTGGCGATCACGATGCGGCGGCGACTGGCCTTCGTCTCGAAGACACGCTGCTGCTCCTGCAACGATAGCCGAGCATACAGCGGCAGAATGTCGAACTCGTCGTTCGAGCCTCCGGCATGGCGACTTCGCAGCAGCTTAGCCGTTTCGTGGATGTCCCACTCGGTCGGCATGAAGATCAGGATGTCGCCGATTCGCTCGCTGGTGAGTTCCTTGACGGCGTCGAGCAGCACTTGTTGCGGATCGAGTTCGTCCTCTTCGTAGGACGGTTTATCAAACCGACCGGCCGGACTTGCAATCCGGCCTACCTCGGAAATCGGTCTCCACCGCACTTCGACCGGATACATGCGACCGGACACTTCGATTATTGGAACCGGTCCGGCTGTTGAACCGAAGTGCTCGGCGAACCGCGCGGCGTCGATCGTCGCCGACGTGATGATGACCTTCAGTTCCGGCCTCTTCGGCAGCAGGCGCTTCAGATAGCCGAGCAAGAAGTCGATATTCAGGCTGCGCTCATGAGCCTCATCAACGATGATCGTGTCGTAGTGGTCGAGGAAGCGATCCGTGCGTGTCTCCGCCAGCAGCACGCCGTCGGTCATCAGCTTGATGAGCGTATTCGGTTGCGTCGCATCGGTGAAGCGGATTTTGTAGCCGACCAAGTTACCAAGCGAAGTGCCGATCTCCTCGGCGACGCGCGCGGCAATGGTCCGCGCGGCGACCCGACGCGGCTGCGTGTGTCCGATCATTCCGGCGACGCCGCCGCCCAACGACAGACAGAATTTCGGCAATTGCGTCGATTTGCCAGAGCCGGTTTCGCCGCACACGATCACGACTTGGTTATGCCGAATCGCGGAAGCGATCTCGTCACGTTTGGCGAGGATTGGCAGCTCGTCGTCAAAGCGGAACTTTGGGATACTTTTGAAGCGTTGCTCACGCCGAGCGATCGAGCGTTGCAACATCTCGGCAAATCTGGTCTCAAAACGGTCGTGCGCGCGGTTGGCCTTGAGCACATTGCGCAGTTGACGAACTTGCTGACGCAGCCGAAATTGATCGCACTGCATGGCGACGGCGATCTGGCGTTCCCAATCCGCGAGCGATGACATGGACAGCATTCGATACGCTCGCCGTTAAGCGTCCTCGTCCTCGTCCTCGTCCATTTCGTCTTCGGCCAGCAGACGGACATCGCTGGAGGACGATGTTCCCATCACGTCGTTGTCTTGGTCCATGCGCTCTTCTTCGTGCTGCCGCGCCCGGGACGGGAGCTTGATCATCACTTCCGTGCCGGCATCTTGTTCGACCATGTCGGGATCGTCCGGGCCGAGATGGACGCGGTACTTCGCATTGGCGAAAGCTAACTCGTCGCCGGGCAAGAGTGCTCCGCGAGTCACCTTCTGGCCATTGACCTTCGTGCCGTTCGTGCTGCCGAGATCGCGAATGAACAGCAACCCATCGGTTTTCACGATAATGCAATGCAGCTTCGAGACGCTGCTGCGATCAATATAGATGTCGCAGACGCCGCGTTTGCGGCCGACGATGATCACGTCTTTTTTGAGACGGATCGATCGATCGCCATCGACCGAGATCAGTTTGGCTTCCATGACGAAATCTCTGATGAGTTTTGGCCGAATCGTGTTTCGACCTTAATGGTTTCGTAGTGTATCAAGTGAGTTCAAGTGCAAACTTCAACGCCTGGTCCAGTTGTTTCCTTCAGACCTCACCGCGAGTCATCGTTGACGTCCTCGCTCCAATCTTCCGGCTCGAACGCGGCCAACGCCAGCTTGACCGAGGCTTCGGCCCAAGCTTGATCGTCTTCCGAGTCCGGGAGTGCCGCGAAGTCGAGATAGTCCGACAGAATCCGTCGGGCCAACAACGCTGCGTCCTCACCCTGGCTTCGAGCCAACTCGCCGAGATATCGTTCGCGAGCCGGGTCTAAGTCGATCGTCACCATGTTTTCACCCTGTTGAGTGCGGTTGTTCGTCGTGGAAACGCGATTCATCATCCAACACGCATTACGAACCCCAAGGCGATCGATGACGCTCTTGCAGCGATGGCACCGAGAATCATGGGAGCGTTCAATCTCTCGGACCCGGGTTGAGATTGTGGCGGCCACAGGGTGTCTCACACGGATCGTTGGAGCGTCAATTATCGTGGTGGCACGTTCTAGTCCCGTGTCGAACTGCTGTCGCCTCAACGGCTTCAACAGTCTTCCACGCTTTATTTACGCTGTCAAGCGGCCGTGGGCGACGCTTGAATCTGACTTAGATGCCCGCTACCGTGCCCCGCTCGCTTTTTCCCCTAGCTGATGGCTCAGGCAACTGGTGTGGCCTGCGGAGTTTCCATGATTCCGGTCGCCAGTTTTGAGACTTGGCGAGACTCTTCGACTTTAAGGGAAATCTCATGTCAAACAAGTACGTCTATTTCTTTGGTGGCAGTAAGGCGGATGGCAACGGCAAGATGAAAGACCTGCTGGGAGGCAAAGGAGCCAACCTGGCGGAGATGTGCTTGATCGGACTGCCCGTTCCGGCGGGATTCACGATCACCACCGAAGTTTGCAATCTCTATGCCGCCAATGGCAACAAGTATCCCGCCGAACTCGCTGACCAGATTGAGGCGGCGATGCGGCAGACGGAAGAGGTGATGAAGGCCAAATTCGGCGACAGCAAGAATCCGCTGCTCGTCTCTTGTCGCTCGGGCGCGAGAGTGTCGATGCCCGGCATGATGGATACGGTCCTCAACATTGGCCTGAATGAAAAAACGCTTGCTGGGTTGATTGAATCGACCGGCAACGAGCGGTTCGCGTGGGATAGTTATCGCCGTTTCGTGCAAATGTACGGTGACGTGGTGCTCGATTTGAAGCCGCAGTCGAAGACCGAGATCGACCCGTTTGAGAAGATCATGGAAGAAGTCAAGCATGAGCGGGGCGTGCATCTCGACACGGAACTCAACGTCGCCGACCTGAAGGAACTCGTCAAGCGGTTCAAGGCGGCGGTGAAAGCCAAGAAGGGAGCGGACTTCCCGGACGACCCGATGCAGCAAATGATGGGCGCGGTTGCCGCCGTGTTTGGCTCGTGGGGGAACGATCGAGCGGTCGTCTATCGCCGTCAGTACGGCTACCCGCATGATTGGGGAACTGCCGCCAACATCTGCTCGATGGTCTATGGCAACATGGGCGAGGACTCCGGCACGGGCGTCGCTTTCACACGCGATCCGGCGACTGGAGAAAAGGTTTTCTACGGTGAGTACCTCATCAATGCGCAGGGCGAAGACGTCGTCGCCGGCATCCGCACGCCCAAGAGGATCGCGCAGCTTCACGAAGAGATGCCGGCGATTTACGACCAGTTCGCGGCGTTGGCGAACAGGCTTGAGGCTCACTACAAAGATGTTCAGGACCTCGAA
>CAYSHJ010001071.1:0-6492 GCA_964430385.1 uncultured Planctomycetaceae bacterium | reverse complement strand
TGAATTCTGGCGAATTCAGCGACGACCGGGTGTCACACCGGTACTGGCGCCGCGGCGTTTTCGGGAGCGTTGGCCACGACCTTCTTTGGTTTTGGCGATCGACACGGTCAGCACGCCGTTGTGGTACTTCGCATCGACTTTGCTTTTGTCGACCTTGTTGGCGATCACGCTGGTCGGCAGAGCAATCGTGCGATCGAACACAGCACCTGTTGGGTTCTGTCTCGGCCTTCGATATCGTGCAGCTTGTGGCTGACGGAACATTGTCCAATTCGTAGCTCGGTGACTCAGTTTTCCCGAAGGAGGCTTGTGATGAAGGCATCTCGATGGGGTTGGAGCGCATTGGCCGTAGTGTTGATTGGCGCTGGTGGTCTGACAATGACCCAGTTCGCCGCCACGCAGGAGACGCCGCCTGCGAAGAAAGCCGAGCCGACGCAAAAGGAGGACGTGAAGCTTCCGCAGAAGGATGATGAGAAGGGGACTCCCGTTCGACGGGGCGTGTCGAAATTCATGCGGATGAAATTGGAAGCGTCCCAAAAGGTACTGGCCGGACTCGTTCTGGAAGATTTCGAGTTGATTCAGGAAGGGGCGGCGAAGCTCGAAGCGATGAGCACCGCCGAAAATTGGCGCGTCTCGAAAGATCCGCTCTATCGCGAGCACAGTGATGACTTCCAACGAGTGGCTCAGCGGTTGGTCAAGAACGGGAAAGAAGAAAAGCTCGATGCTTCCGCGCTAAGCTGGCTCGAAATGACCATGCAGTGCATCGAGTGCCACAAATGGTCGCGAGCCAATTTGATTGCGGACAATCCGGCTCGCTAGAAGCCGCCTCAAAATCGAAATGATGATCAACTTCGTCGCGCGTCACGATCCAAGGAGCAGTTATCATGTCCTGGTTTCCCAAAAAATGTGTGGTGGTGCCGATCGATTTCTCGAACTCATCGGACGAGGCGATTCAGACCGCATTGGAAATCACTCGGAAGCCGGAGGAAGTCCATGTGATTCACGTCGCTCTGCTTCCCAACTTCGTTCCGTACGCGGGAGAAGTGATTGCGACGGTCGAACCCGAGCGTTGGCTGGACCTTGCCAAGACACATCTGGCCGAATATCTGAAATCGCGTCCGCAGTTCGCGGGAGTGTGCTCGAAGGTCGTGGAAGGGGATGCCGCCGCTCGCATCGCCGAGTTCGCGGCCGAGACTCACGCGGACTTGATCGTCATGCCGTCGCACGGCTACCACGGTGTCAAACGGTTTCTGCTGGGCTCCGTCACCGAGCTCGTGTTGCGACACGCACCGTGCGAAGTTCTGGTTCTGCGACGGCCAGAATAAACGAGAAAGACCTCATCCAGATCAGACGACAGTGGCTCGCTGGTTCCGCAGCGAGATGAATTGCCACCGCGCGAGTTCGATCGCGGGAATCAGTTCGGCCAGTCTGATCGGCTTCATGAGGTACACCTGCACATGGGCGGCGTTGGCACGCTCGACCAATTCGGGCGAGTGATGTGCCGAGACCAAAATCACCGGCACCGGATATTGCTGCCCGATTTGTTCCGCCGCGCTGAGGCTGGTCTTGCACGTGCCGTGCCGACAACGTCAGACGGCCATCCTTAGGCATCGACTCACAGCCGTTGCGGATCAAATTGCCGAATTCGCTGGCGAGTTGCTTTTTGTCGGCGAGAGCGTTTGGGAGGTCGACGGGGATGTCCCAGACGAGTTGCATGTTCTCAGATCACGAGTCCACTCGACGCGAGTGACATCCCCGGGGTTACTTGTCACCAAGCTCCCATTCCAAGAACAGCTCAACATGTTCAGGGTGGCTGCGCAGAAGTTCGTCAATCTGGGCCGGGTCCAGCAGGCACGAACGCTTGTCGCCGGCCACCACGAAGCCTTGCGAGGCGATGATTTGGCCGCCCGCGACGACAAGGCGGGTCTCGGAGAGGCCATTGGCTTGCTCGTCTCTCAGTTCCTTAAAAGACGGCGGTACTTTGACAGCGGGCTTCTCATCACGCGGCACCGGAATACTGAGCGAGAGTCTTCGCCGGTTGCCGTCCTGCGTGAAGCGGGCCTGTGCAAGCACCTCACCTTTTTCACCCTTGATTGTGCAAAAGCTCTCGAGCGCGGAGGCAGTTGCAAACCGCGCCGCGACAACGGTCGCATAGGGCTCCTCGCGCTGCACCCAGCGGGCATCGAGCACCTCACCGCCCGCCTCGATGATTCGCACATAATCGGAGTCCTTGTGTGCATCGAACTCATCGGCGAATTTCTTGAGTTCCTGCGCCCCCTTCTCGCCCTGCTCCGTTGAGCGAATGTTGGATTGAAATCTGATCCAGTCGGCAGAACCGTCCGGCCGAATCGTGATGGTGGTCAGTTCGTCGCTCACAATGCATCCTGCGATGAGGATGATTGTGGCCGCCGCCGTTGAAAGGAATGCTGTAGTTTTCATGGCTGAAACCTCGCAATCTGCCGCCGCAGTCGGGAATCCAAGGTGGGGGACCGACTTGCTCCTCGGCGAATGAAACCCCGCAAGTAGCGAAGACCGTGCCGAAACAAACAGCATCGTAAAAAAAAGAAGAAGCCTCCCTCGGCCGCAGAGGTATCGTGATTTCGCCGAGGGAGATGATGGTTTGGAAGCGACTCTCATTCGGTCCGTGCTATTCCGAGTCGACTTCATGACCCATCGTGTGCGTTGCCGCTCGGTTGGCACATAACTAATGAATGGGCCATACGGACTACATCGCCGACGTCCGCATTTCCATCGGTTGCTTGAGGAGCCACAGGCTGAAAACGCTGAAGGCGATCATCCCCGCGAGCATCGGAAGCTGACTGCGGAAGGCGGCTTGCCTTGAACCGAAAATCCGCACCGACGTTCGCTGAGCCACCCACAAGCTGTAAACGTGACCGACCAGCACGAGCAGCACTTGCAGGCCCCACAGGACGTCGAGCGAGATCAACGGCGGAACATTCCACCGCGCCGTGCCGAACCAGTCTTGCCCCCAGCCGAACGGATCACTAATCAAGGTCACGACCTTCGGGCCTTCCATCAGCAGATGTTCCAGGTTGTGGGCCAGGTGATAGAACAACGCGATCGGTAAAAGAGCGTAAGCGTAACGGATGAAGTAGTTGTGGTAGGTGGCTTTGAATGACGAATGACGAAATACCCAATGACGAAGAAATGACGAATGTTGAATGTCGAATGACGAAACGGTAGGCCCGTTCCCCTTTCGTGCTTCGTCATTCGAGCTTCTTTCGTCATTGGGTATTTCGTCATTCGTCATTAACAAAGAGACCCATACCAGCGCCGCGTAGATCAAGATCGGTGCGACCATGAGCGCGGCCATCCCCAGAGTGAACGACAACAACCGCCCCGCTGAGAACGATGAGTTCAGCCATTCGGTCAGACGCGCCCAATTCGGGGTCATCGTCAGGCCGTGGAAGCCGGTGATCGACAGCATCAACAGCGCGAGATACGCCTCGTCCGTACGAGGGCGATGTTCGTGGACGAGATCCTCGCCCCACGGTCTCATGTTCAAAGCCAGGTTGTCGTGCGGGCAAGCCTGCAAGCACTCGCTGCATTGGATGCAGTATGTGTTCGTTGCGAGATTGCCGGGATACAGAAATGTCGGACAGCCGTAGGCGGTCTCGCTGCCATTCACGCACTCTTTCGTGCGGCAGTCTTTGCAGACGGTTGCGTCTTTCGAGCGAATCTCCACGCCGGAAAACATCGCATACAAACCGCTGACTCGACCGACAATGCAGGCGTAACGGCAGAAGCCTTTCTTCTCGAACAGAAACGCGCTGACGATCGCCATCAGTAGCATGGCGATCGCCAGATAGGCGGTGACCACCGGCCGCATCGTCACACCGAAGCCCAGTTCAATCCACGTCAGGCCCACGAACAGCACGGTTGCGATGACGACGTTCCGAGCGGCGTGCGGCCATTTCAGATTCAGGCTCAGTCCTTCGTCGTTTTTCTTCCAGAATCGCAGCTTCTCCATCCAACCGGCGACCGCGTCCCACGGGCAGATGAAGCACCAGGCTTTGCCCGCGAACATGATCAAGATCACCAGCCCACCCCACCACACAGTCCAAGTCAGAATTGGAGCAATGTTCATCGCCGGGTTCTGATTGCCGAACAACCCGGCCGCAATCACCAGGAAGAAGAGCGCAACGACGATCAGTTGCAGCGCGAACCGAAACGGCCGAGACGTCACCAGCCAGCGAACGACTCGTGAGTTGAGCACGTTCAACCGATTCGGCCGAACCGCGTAGCCACGTTCGCCACGGTCTATTGAATTACTCGCCACTTGGGCTTGTCCCAGTGGTTCCCGCGCTTCTGCACTACGCACAAACGTCGGAGAATCTGGTAGTGCAGAAGCGCGGGAACCACCCTGGCAAGCAAGGTGGCGGACTTTTTCAACAGACTCGCCAGAACGTAGGGGAATCCGGCTCGATCCCAATTCGCCCACGCTCTGGCGAGCGTGGCTACTTGGTGCCGCACCGAGAACTGGCAGTTGCCAGTCATCGCGGCGGCGACCGGCGGTGATGCGGTCGAGGCTCTCGAACGTCCCGAAGCTCACGACCAGCACGCAGCCGATCGAGACGTAATACATCCACGACGGGATGCCCCACATCGTGTGCATGAAGAACGCGGCCGGATCGGCTTTGAATTGCTGCCGATGTTCCTCGCCGCAGAGCCGATATGTCTTGCCGAAATACGTCGCCGTCTTGACCTCTGTCTGATCCAGCAGCGAGTTGCAGACGACACAGCGGTCGCCCAAGTATTTGCTCGGCGTGGCAGCGAACCGATCGCGACACGACTTCGCGCAAAAGTAGTAGTCGTGTCCGTCGTGCTTGGCGGTGAAGCCCCAACTCGGCGTGACCTCCATGTGGCAGACCGGGTCGATGTGCGTCTGGTTCGAGTCCACCGTGGGCTGACAATTCGACAGCCAGACCGCGACACCCATCGCGATGAGCAGCGAATACGGCAGGAAGATCTTGAATGACGAATTCCGAATTCCGAATGACGAAAGAATGCCTAAGCACGAATGACAAATGGTCGATGCCAACGACTTTCGTGCTTCGTCATTCGGACTTCTTTCGTCATTGGGTATTTCGTCATTCGTCATTTCCAGCTCTCCTCCGCCGATCTCGTTTCAACTTCACCGCTCGCACGACGAGTAAGAACACTCCCAGTCCCGCGCCAATCGCGATCACGACCGACTTCGTGGCGGTGGGCTCGCCGGCAATCATCAAGAAGGGAATCACTTCCGGCTTGCCTTCGACATCCATGGTCAGCTCAGCGATGTATTCGCCATCATCGGGGAACGTCACGAAGTATTTGTGTTGGTTGCCGGTCGGTTCGTGAATCGTCGGCTCGAAGATCAGCGTGTTCTCTCCGAACGTGGCCGTCTTCAAGGCTCGCAACGACACCGGGAGTTCGTACGGCAGGCCGGTGTTCCGGTCCTTGATGTAGAACGCGATTGTCGTCCGCTCGCCGGGGACGGGATGACCGGGGAACGACGTCATGAGCAAGTCGTAGGGGCCAGTCGTCGCCGGGTATTCCAGCGTCGGAGCCTGCGGATAGTTTTCTTTGTACGAGTAGTGCGGCAGGCCGAGGATGTGATGGGCGTGTGCCAATGACGCATGACCAATGACCAATGACGAAAGAATGACGAATATCGAATGACGAAGAATCTGAGCCGGCACGGTTCGAGCTTCGGCATTCGGGCTTCTTTCGTCATTGGGTCTTTCGTCATTCGTCATTCTGATTACGGGCAGCATCCATCGAAAACGCAGCGCGTTGTCATCGCAGGCCCGCACGCAGCTTCCGCAGTTGGTGCATTCCATGCCGGTGATTTGGACCAGCATCGGTCGCAGGTCAAACTGGCACACGCGGACGCATTCGCCGCATTGGACGCACTTGTTTTCATCTCGTTCGACACGCACGACTCGAAAGCGGCCCAACAGCGAATAGAGCGCGCCGCCGGGGCAGATGTAGCGGCACCACCAGCGCTTGCTGACGAACAACTCGATCGCGCAGATTGCCAGCAGCACATACGCACCGATGCCGACCGTTGAGCCGAACACGAACAGATGCACTTCGCGACTCATCACGGCGGGCGGGTAGAACAACGCCACAAACGGCACGCCGGTGACTCCGACCAAACCGAGCACGACGGCCAGAATCAGGTACTTGTTCTTGAGCGAGAATTTGACGTCGCGCTCGTGAATCTCCGCGATCCGCAGCAGCCGCCGACATTTGTCGACAATTTCCAGCAGCGTGTTCATCGGACAAATCCAGCCGCAGAACACTCGACCGAGCAGCACGGTGATCGCGACCGGAATCAGCAACGACCACAGCATCGGTTTGTAGAACGACCGGCTGCTCACGATCGCTTCGGCTCCGGCCAGCGGATCCGAGAGGCTGACACCGAACAGTCGCGCCGACCAGATCGTGCCTTGAGTCCGTTGCACCAGTTGTTGACGCCCCTCGTCTTTG
>CAYSHJ010001070.1:0-7049 GCA_964430385.1 uncultured Planctomycetaceae bacterium | reverse complement strand
GCCGAACGCTTCGCGGCGACCGGTGCGTTCGAAGAGTTCGATCGGTTGCAGCGCGGGCATGTGCAGTTCGATGGCTCCGGCGGCTTCCATTTCCTCGCGGACAATGGCCTCGGCTTTCCGCAGGGCCTTCCAACCCAGCGGCAGGTAGGTGTACGCGCCGGCCATGAGCTGTCGGATCAAACCGGCTCGCAGCATCCATTGGTGGCTGGGAATTTCCGCATCAGCCGGCACTTCCTTCAAAGTCGGAATAAACGTCTTAGTCCAGCGCACGAAAGCCTCCTTGGGCGAGAACAGCGGTGATGAAACGCCGCATTGAGCGAGCAGCAACCGTTCGCAACGTCATGCCAGTCCGTGTGAGATGGCCTCGACGGTTGCGAGTGGGGCGTGATTCTAGCAGTCGCGAAGACGCGGGCCAGCCAGCCAGATCGACGTCCACCGCAACCGCCAGTTCCACTTGGAAACCGTTTGACTGGGGCCGAGCGTGACCTAGATTTCCGGCGTGAAATCGTTTCCATGGAAATTCCTCAATGTTTTCAGGACTTGTGCGCGACATGACCACCGCCATGACCTCATTGCCGGAATCGACGTCAGCGGCTCAGCCGGTTCATTACCCGACCTCCTCATCCCGTTTGTTGTTGGACCTACTGCGTCTGTCGCGGTGTGCTCAATCGGGAGCGGTGGACGATTCGGCCGGTGATCAATTCGACGGGATCGTCACACGGCCAGTGTTGCGCAGCCTGTTGGCAGCCGTGCGCTTGCGAGACGCCGTGACCATGCAGCATGTGCGTCGGACGGCATTGGTCGCGACGGGTCTGGCCCGATTTCTCGGCTGGGAGGGAGCGACGCTCCGCAAGTTGGAGATCGCGGCTCTGCTGCATGACATCGGCAAGATCGGCGTGCCTGATCATGTGTTGTTCAAGCCGGGAGCGCTGCACTCGGACGAGCAAGACTTAATGGCGTTGCACCATCAAGTCGGAATGGATGTGCTGCAAGCTTGCCGCGTCCACCAGGAAGTGTTGGAGATCATTCATCAGTCGAATTCGCATTGCGGCCATGACGCGACCACCAACACGGAGCCAAGCCAGGGAGCTCGCATACTGGCGATCGCCGATGCTTACGATTCGCTGTCGACCAAGCAGGCCTATCGCGACGCGAAGTCCCACGACGAGATTCTGTCGATCATGATGGGTGCGGCCGGAACGCAGTTCGACGGCAATTTGGTGAGCGTGCTGAATCGCTGGGTTCAAGGCCAAGGCTTGCCATTTGTTCGGGATCTGCAAGAGGTGCCTCCGCTCGCGGCGAACCCCGGCTTCTTCCAGTTGGCCGAGGAAATGCAGGCCAGTTCGTTCTGCCACATCTTTTCGTGCCTGCATGTGCTGGAAAGTCTGTACGACGGTTTTTATCTCGTCGATTCCGATCTGCGGTTCCGCATTTGGAACCACGGCATGGAGCGACTGGTGGGGCGTCCCGCGTCACGGATGCTCGACCAAACATGGACCAGTCGCCAGCTCGAATTTGCCGACAAGCAAGGGTGCCCACTGACCGAGATGTCTTCCCCGTTGCGGGAAGTGATCAAGACTGGCGCCGCGGCCACTCGAGAATTGAAAGTCTTGCAAGCGAATGATCAGTGGTTGTCGGTGGAAGTGGTTTCGGTGCCATTGATCGACCACGACGGCAGCCTGCAGGGCGTGGCGGAAATTTTTCGGGAGATCTCGCGTGACCGACGTCGTCGTCGCGAGGACAAGGATCTGCATCGCCAAGCGACGCGCGACTCGCTCACCGGAGTGACGAATCGTGGCGAACTCGAACGCATGCTCGAGGAGATGCTGGCCGATTTCCAGCGGGCACCAGACGCCGAACCCTTTTCGGTCATCTTCCTCGACGTCGACCATTTTAAGCGGGTTAATGACACCTACCTACATCAGACCGGCGACCAAGTTCTGGTCGGACTGGCCAAGCTGTTGCAAAGCGAGACCTACTCCGGTGAGATCATCGGGCGATACGGCGGTGAAGAGTTCGTCGTGGTCTGTCCCTCCACGGACATCAAGTTGGCCGCGACGAAAGCCGAACGTCTGCGCCGAGCGATCAGCGTGGCGGCTTTCAGCAAGATTCCCGAACTGAAGGTGACCGCCTCATTCGGCGTGACCGAGGTCGAAGCGGGTGACACGCTCGACAATTTGTTCCTGCGAGCCGACAAAGCGTTGTTCACGTCCAAGGAGAAGGGCCGGAATCGGACCACCGCGTTAAGCCGGTCGGAGTTGCTGACGGGTAAAACGGGATCGGTGGTGACGGCGGATAAGTCGAAAGAGTCGTATGTCTTCGAGAACACTTTCATGGCGTGCGTGACGTCGGACATGATCGTGCTGAAGTTCTCCAGCTTCGTGAAGGAAGAGCAAGCCAAGCTGGTCAAGATCGCGGACCAAACCGCGAAGGTTCACCTCGGCCGCTCGTGGTTGCTCCCCTTCTGGGGAGCCCGCGAAAAACGGCAGCCCGTCGAGCTGAGAATCTCATTCGGTCCGCCGCCGCAAAACTTGCAGTATACGACGAAGCAAGGAGCTACCGAGCGCACGTTGTTTCAGGTCACGATCGTGCCGCGCGGCTGGCCGCCCGATGCTCAGACCTTCCAAGCTCGTGCGCGACTTGCCTTTCGCACGCTGAAGTCGCACTTTGCCGCGGATTAGTTTTCGCTTGTCGTCCCGCCTCGGCCGCGCCGTTGTCACGATCCGTGGATATACTGCCGCCCCGTCTTTGAGCCATCGTCACGACTCAGAGCGAAACGGCGGGAGCGCGGCATGCTGGCGAAGCTCTTTTCCTATTCACTGTTCGGCATCGAGGCCAAGCCAGTCGAAGTCGAAGTCGACATCTCGCCGTGTGCGCTGCCGAAGGTGATCCTTGTTGGCATGGCCGAAACGGCGGTGAAGGAGAGCACGTATCGCGTCGAACGAGCGCTCGTTAACTGCGGCTATTCGCGACCCATCGACCGAGTTGTCATCAACCTGTCGCCGGCCGAATTGCCGAAAGATGGGGCGTCGTTCGATCTGCCGATCGCCTTGGGCATCATTGTGGCGAGTGGCCAACTGTCGCGCGAGCGTCTGGCAACACACGCTGCGATCGGTGAACTGGCTTTGGACGGCACACTCCGTCCGGTTCGGGGAGCCTTATCAATGGCGCTGTCGGCGCGCGAACAAGGCAAGGTCGGCTTGCTCGTGCCGCTGGACAACGTGCCCGAAGCGTCCGTCGTCGAAGGCATCGACATCCTTCCGATCGGCACGTTGACCGAGGCGGTCGGTTTCTTCGCCGGCGAGTTGGAGATCGAACCCGCGGCCTTCAATTGGGATCAGGCCGTCTCAGCGTTCGGCCACTACGACGTCGATTTCTCCGACGTGAAAGGGCAAGAGTCCGCAAAACGAGCCGTTGCCGTCGCCGCGGCGGGACGACATCATCTCTTGATGATCGGCTCGCCCGGAACCGGCAAGACGCTGCTGGCTCGGAGACTGGTTACGATCCTGCCGCATCTCAGCCCGGAAGAAAGCCTCGAAACGACCCGCATCTGGAGCGCCGTCGGACGGCTCGAACGGGGACAGTCGCTGCTCCTGCAACGGCCTTTTCGATCACCGCATCACACGATCAGCGACGCCGGTTTGGTCGGCGGCGGCAGCACGCCGACACCCGGTGAGATCAGTTTGGCTCACAATGGAGTCCTGTTCCTCGACGAGTTGCCGGAGTTTAATCGCCGCACGCTGGAAGTGCTGCGGCAACCGTTGGAAGAAAGCAACGTCACGATTTCTCGCGCGATCGGCAGCGTCACGTTCCCGGCCAGCTTGATGCTTGTGGCCGCGATGAACCCCTGCCCCTGCGGCTATCGCGGCGATCCCAAACGCAACTGCCAATGCAACGCACTCCAGATTGACCGGTACATGGCCAAGATCAGCGGACCGTTGCTGGATCGCATCGACATTCACTGCGAAGTCCCCGCCGTGCCGTTCCGCGAAATGAACGATCAACGCATCGGCACCGACAGTGCAACGATGCGCGAGCAAGTCATCGCCGCGCGCGTCGTCCAGCATCACCGCTTTCGAGAAACGCCGGGCATGGTCAACGGCAAAATGTCCCCGCGACAAATTCGTCAGTTCTGTAAACTGGAACCTGACGCCGAATCGCTGCTCAAGCAAGCGATGGAGGAAATGGGTTTCTCCGCCCGGGCCCACGACAAAATCCTGCGCGTCGCGCGCACGATCGCGGACCTTGTCCAAACCGAAAACATCAAGCTCGATCACTTGAACGAAGCCATCAATTACCGCACGCTGGATCGTACGTATTGGAGCTGATTGACCGGGAGCCCCTATGAACTTCATCGACGCGCATTCGCACGTTTGGACCCCCACACTGGATCACTTTCCGTTGGCGAAGGGTTTTCGCAAACAGGATATGGATCCTCCCAGCTTTACGGCGGAGGAACTACTCAAGGAGATGAACGCCGTCGGCGTCAATCGCTGCGTGTTGATTCAGATGTCGTTTTACGGGTTCGACAACAGCTACATGCTCGACTCGATGAAGCGCTATCCCGGCAAGTTTTCGGGAGTCGCCGTCATTGACTCGGATGTTCCACACCCGGACGAGGAGATGCGCCGGTTAAAGAAACTCGGCGTACGCGGCTTTCGCATTTGGCCGCAAACGAAAGACGTGAACCAATGGCTCGACTCCGACGGCCTGAAGTCGATGTTCAAGGCCGGTGCCGGCGAGCAGCTCAACATGTGCTGCCTGATCGATCCCGATGCCTTGCCGGCGCTTGACAAGTTGTGCGAGAAAAACCCGGAAACGCCAGTGGTCATCGACCACCTCTGCTGCATCGGCGAGAAGGGCTCCACCAAGCAAGCCGACGTCAATGCCCTGTGCGCGATGGCTCGGCACAAGCACCTTTCGGTCAAGGTCTCGGCGTTCTATGCGCTCGGAAAGAAGCTTCCGCCGTACCACGACTTGCGTCCGCTGATCGAACAGGCCTACGACGCCTTCGGCCCGCAACGCCTGATGTGGGCCTCCGACTCACCGTTTCAAGTCGTAGGGGGCCACACGTACAAAGCCTCGATCGAGCTGATCCGCGACGGTTTGGAGTTCCTGTCGAAGGACGACAAGGACTGGCTGCTGACAAAGACCGCGGAGCGAGTGTTCTTCAGATAAGACCGAGCCGGAACTGCATTTGCTCGTTCCCAAGCGGAGCTTGGGTACGAGCGGACGAGGCGGCGAAAACTCACTTCTTCGTCTTGCGCTCCTCGACCTTTTTCTGGTAATCGGCCAGAATTCCTTCAGGGTCGTCGTTGAAGGCGTCGCGGCAGCCGGTGCAGCAGACCCAATAAGTCTCGCCCTTGTAGGTCACTTTGATCGTGCCCGCGCCGCCGGTGACGACGCATTCGGGACCGGTTTGGTCGGACTCAGACAGCCGGGTGCCTTCGCGCGTGTAACCGACTTCCGCGACGCGCGTGTAGAAGTTTTGCGACGGGGCCTTGCGTTCGAAGAGCACCAGCGTCCGTTTCTCGTTCAGTCGCGTGATCGTGATTCGTCGGCCATCCGATTCCTCTTTCGAGGGACTCTCCAGAACGAGCTTGCTGCCGCTGGCAGTCCCATGGTACTCCCGCTCAACGACTTCGTCTTTGGCTTCGGTGAGTTCGTTCGTTTTCAATCGGAAGCACTTCTTCGCGGAATCGTACGAGAGCAACGCCGACTTCAGCAGTTTGCCCTCTTCGACGGCGTATTCGAGTGCCACGCCGTCGCGATCGAACTTCCACCGCCACTCCGCCTTCTCGCGCCAGGCACCGGTCGCCGAGCCACGTTTTGGTTGTCCCGTCCCCAGCCAACCGCCGATCAAGTCTTGATACTGAGATAACACGGCTTTCGAACTCTTCGCCGAGGGAGCGTCTGCGGCGACTTGTCGGCCCTTGGATTTTCCGTCTTCGTCTTCCGCAAGCAGCCGGACACACACAAGCCCGACGGCCAACGTGATGGCCAGAAGGCTGGCCGTCAACTGTCTTGAATGCCACTCGCTTTTGAACATGACGGGTTGACCCTTCTGCGACAGTGTCGCGCTGGTCCGGGTTTTAGAATCCACACAATCCATTCAACCGACATTCTTGGAGCATGTTCGCACAGTTTGCGGGAAAACCCATTGACTGTTGGTCACTCGGAATTGCCACCGGGCGATATCTGCGAACATTGGATGGTCTTCCCGCCGATTATTTTGTTCAATTTCGACCTTTCTCAGATGAAACACGCCGGTGATCAAAACGATTCGCCAGGAGGCTCGCCAGGCAACCGCCAGAAACCGAATATCCCCGCATTGGTGGGTTGCTCCCCTTTCAGGGCATTGAATGGAGCATGATCTGGTCACGGCCGGCTAATCTGCCTTGATAGAAGCGCAGCGCAGAATTACGAAAGAGATTCAGAGAGTTTGGTGAGGCACGAGCGACTTGCTGTTGTTGGTCCCGCATCCGCACTGGCCACGCGGCTCACCCTCTGACCAGCATTCGCCTCATGACCCTCAACGTCGCCCGCCGACTCGGCCAAACCATCGGCTCCCTTTGCCGCGAACACGCCCTCAAACCCAACCTCTTGTTGAACAGACTCCGCATCTTCAAAAACGAGCCAGCCGTGCAGAATTCTCAAAGCCTGCTTGACTTCGCAGAAACCAAGGTTAACTTCTCCAAACCTCAAGGATGGATCCCCCCAGCAGGGAGGCTGACACTTCACATCAGTGACGATCACGAGTGATTTTTCCTCGCGGTCATCTGCCTCTTCGCTTGGTGGAATAAGTGCGGGTAGTCTAGTTGACGTTTGTGTTTGGATGCACGTGATCGCGTGACGTGAGTTCGACGCCAACGACAGAAACTTGGCCCGCGAGTCACACCACGTGGCTTCTGGACGACGCCCCAAATTCTGCGATCAACCGTTCGTGTGAGCGGAAATTTGTGTGAGCAGAAGTTGTTGTGCGCGTTGATCACGGGAGAACGTTTGGATGAGGCTCACCTTCGTCCCCTCTGACGACAGCGTACGCAACC
>CAYSHJ010001069.1:0-2344 GCA_964430385.1 uncultured Planctomycetaceae bacterium | reverse complement strand
TCACTTTTCGGTGCAGAACGGGGCTAATTTTCGACAATCACAATGGGTAGGCGATTTCGAGAGCGCCCCAACGAGCCGATGGTCCTCGAAAAACGCGCCGTGATGTAACTCGTTATCTGCCATGCGGCAGTGCCATTCGGGACGTAACTCTTTTTGAAATCGGGAAACGGATTCACCGTCCCAGCACGTGCCGCAGCGCGACTTCGAGAGTTGGGCAACGGAATTGATAGCCGGTCTCGGTCAAGCGGCGCGGGATCACGCGCGTGCTGGCGAGCAGCAGCTCGTCGGCCATTTCGCCAAGAGCCAACTTCGCGGCGAAGGCCGGCATCGGAATGATCGTCGGGCGACGCAACACCCTGCCGAGCGTCTTGGTGAACACGGCGTTCGTCACCGGCTCGGGCGCGACGGCATTCACCGGGCCGAAGAGACCGCCCGTGGTCAAGGCGTGATGAATGGCTCCGACGACGTCGTCAATCGCGATCCAGCTCCAATACTGCCGCCCGTGGCCGACGTTGCCGCCGGCACACAGCTTGAATGGCAGCAACATCTTTTCGAGCGCTCCACCGCGCGGCGTCAGCACGACGCCAATACGCAGGTTCACGACCCGAATTCCCGCAAGCCTTGCGGAATCGGTCGCGTGTTCCCAATCGCGGCAAACGTCGCACAGAAAGCTGGTCCCGGGAGAACTGCTTTCAAACATTTCTTGATCGCCACGATCGCCGTAGTAGCCGATCGCCGACGCGCAGACCAAGACCTTCGGTGGCTTCGTCAATTGGGCCAGCGTCTGGCACAGCAGCCCAGTCCCGTTGATGCGACTGTCTCGAATGCGAGCTTTCTTCGCGGCGGTCCAACGTCCAGAGGCGATGTTCTCGCCCGCCAGATGCACAACCGCGTCGAGTCCATTGAGTTTTTTCGAGTCGATGGTTCCCGCATCCGGGTTCCACACGACCTCGTCGTCGCGGCCAGTGGACTGGCGGACCAATCGCAGCACTTGATGACCGCCCGTCGTTAAAAATGGGACGATGGTGGAGCCGACCAAACCAGTCGCGCCAGTGACGAGAACATTCATGGGTGCGATTCCTTGTGTGCGACGGTGAGCGGACAAGTCCGCCGCGGTGACTCGATGACGATAACCAAACGTCCGCTCGATCGAACGCTGGATCATTGGGCCCAGCAGCAATCGGCCCAGCGAACCGAACGGCTCCGTATAGTGGATGTGGTCGTCCAGCCAACTGGTCTGACGATCGGAAGGCGACATTCTATGAACGTGTTCCCAGCGTGCCAGGCGAGCAGTTCTGCGGCCGAGACGGGCATCAGGCTACGCTGTTGAAACTGGGACATGTGATTCGAAATTTCGGATTGCGGATTTGCAGAGCACACTCTCCGATATCAATCCGCAAACCGCAATCGGCACTTCACCCGCAATCCCCTGGATTCTTCCCGCAGTCTTCGCCTTGCCGGTGCCGATTCCTACGGATAGCATTATTCACCTGTCGCTTCCAGGAGATCTGAAATGTTGCGGATTCTGAGCCATCCTCGCCGGTTGTGTTCCGGACTGACGCGCCGCGACCTGCTGCAAGTCGGCGGTCTGGGGATGCTGGGTCTCGGCTTGGAGCACTTGCTCGGCTACGAGGCCGCGCAAGCCGCTTCGACAGCGCTGCCGCAAGGCGAACTCGCGACCAGTTTCGGCAAGGCGAAGCGGTGTATCGTTCTGTTTCTGTACGGCTCGCCCAGTCAGCTTGAAACGTTCGACATGAAGCCGCAGGCTCCAGTGGAGATTCGGGGCTCGATGCAGCCGATCCCGTCGACGCTCCGCGGCTGCGATGTCTGCGAATATCTGCCGAACATGGCCCAGATCATGGATCGAACGACGGTGGTGCGGTCGCTGACGCATCCGCATCCGATCCACGGCGTCGCGTATGCCATGACCGGCGTATCGGCCATTGACGTCAACGGCGAGCTGGAACCGAACGATCCGCGGCATCATCCGTATTTCGGCTCGGTGGTCGAGTACTTCGATCGTCAGCGTCGTAGCGGAAAGCTTGGCGACATCGTGCAGAATGCGGCTCTGCCCTTTCCCTTCAGCAGTCAGCGTTCCGATCAGCCGTTCCGAGCGGGACCCTACGGAGCGTTTCTGGGTGGTTCGTACAACCCGACCTGGACCGAGTTCGTTGGCCAAGGCACCAAAGAATGCACGAAGGCTCGGCCCGGTTTTTCGTGGACCGGTCTCGAACCGTATCTCGGCTGCACGCCTGATTCGCACTTCCGCATGGCCGCGACCGACGCTCCAAAAGACATGACCGTCGATCGTCTCAGCCGCCGCCGTTCGCTGCTGCAACAGTTC
>CAYSHJ010001068.1:0-1640 GCA_964430385.1 uncultured Planctomycetaceae bacterium | reverse complement strand
CAGGCGATGGCTCTCTTTGACGAGCTTGGCGTTTCGCATGTCATCCATTGCGGTGATGTCTGCAGCCCGGAAGTTTTTGATGAGATGATCGGCCGACCCCTGAACTTCGTATGGGGGAACATGGATTTCCCGAACGACACTGGCCTGCTGACCTACGCGCAATCATTAGGTTTGCCTATTCCGCAAGAGGTTCCGGTCCGGATCGAGCTCGACGGAAAGCGCTTCGCTGTTTTTCACGGCCATGAACCCGGCTTTGACACCGCGATTCAAGCTGCACGCAAGGAGTGCTCGCCCCGAAGCTCAAGGGCTTCGGTGCTGACGGTCGATTACATCCTCCACGGCCACACGCACGTCGTTTGCGACGAGAAACTCAACGGCAAACGGGTCATCAACCCCGGCGCTCTACACCGAGCCGCCCGGAAAACCGTCGCCACGCTGGACACGGGGACGGACCTACTTACTTTTCACGAAGTTCGAGGGGCTTGACTTGCGGGCTTTGTGTCAACGCACGACAGCGGCGTATTCCGTGTTTGCGCGGTAGTCATACACGTATCCCGCTACGACCGTAGGCGCTCCGACGTGGGGCTGAAGGTGAAGGGTGCGCACGATCTCTTCGGGCTTTGCAATCCAGTAATCCCGCCACTTGTTGTCCGGGTCGAGCACAAACAGGACGCGCGGTTCGACGATTCGGCGAGCGGCGCGGATGCGTTCGATCCATTGATTCAAGGCGGCCTCGTCGGGTGGGATCGGAAGCGCGGGGATCGTCGTTTCCAATGTGAGGTATTCGTGGAAGTTGCTGACCACGATCAAGTCGGGGGCATTCTGTTTGTGCAACCATTCGTAGAGTTGGGCGGCTTCGGGTTCAAAGCATCGTGACCATTGGCCATAGGGTGTCGCTGCGTGATTGGCCGTAAGCTGCCGCGTGTACGTGAGCGACCAATCCTGCTGCACCGTCCACGAACCGGCCACAAGAAGTGCGACGCACAACCCGGCCCGCACCACCCGACGGGGGATCAACATCAACGGTGCGACAAAGAGCAAGAAGTAGAGCGGTTTGATGGGCAGGTAATACCGATCCAGCCCCACATAATCGAATTTTGTGTGGAAAAGCGCCGTGGCCGCGATGAGCATGGCCAGGAGCGCCGCGACGACAAACGCAGTAAGCGTCAACTCGCGGGTTGCGAAAAAGCATCGCATCGTCGCGCGAAACCGCGGGACACACGCGGCGCACAGGATCAGTCCGATCGGCCAGAGGACATACACCCAATGAGAAAGCGGGCGGTAGTTGTAGAATCCCAAGTCGGTAAACGTCCACCATGCCCGCGCGACGAGGTTGAGCGAGAAATCGAACCCGACCGACTGTCCGAGATTGAACTGCGCCTGCGTAGAGGCTGTTGGACTCCAAAGTTCGTTCATCATGAGGAGTGCCGCGATGGGGCAGGCGGACGATAGGCCGAACACGGCGATTTCAAGCACGCGGCCTCGGCGGCGAAGCGTTTCAACAAGCAAGTATAATCCTACGGCGAGCGGTACGAACACACTTGCATATCGAATCCAAAAAAGTCCGCCCGCAAGAAGACCCGCGATCGCCAGACCGCGAGGAGATCGACGCTCGCCGGTGGCGAGGAGGAGGACGAACG
>CAYSHJ010001067.1:0-4516 GCA_964430385.1 uncultured Planctomycetaceae bacterium | reverse complement strand
GAGGCCCGCGCCCGCTGGTCCGCTTCCGGTGTTGTGACGACCAACCTCCAAGGCATCGACATCCGCATCGCCGACCTCGGCGGTATCACGCTCGGCCTCGCTTCCGGCAACACCATCTGGCTCGACGGCAACGCCGCCGGCTGGGGCTGGTTCATCGACTCGACGCCCGCTGACGATTCCGAGTTCGTCCTGCCCGGGAATCAGGGAGAGCAGAATCGCATGGACCTGTTGACGGTTGTGATGCACGAGTTGGGGCACCTCCTCGGCCACGACCACGACGCCGACGGCGTGATGGCTGAAACGCTGGCGGCCGGCGTGCGTCGCACCGACTTGGAGCACGACGACGTCTTGTCAGTCGACGAGTTGTTCGGACAGTTGAGCGACCAACGCAGCGGCGCGTGGCTGGGAGGGTTGCTCAACGAGCAGTTCGAATCCACGTGAATCGCGGGAATTCGATGACATTCGGAAAGTTCACCAAACATTACCGTCAGCAACTGACCACTGACCACTAATTCCGGAAGCAAAACGGCCGGTGAGTCCTTGCGGCCAAGCAGAGAGACTCACCGGCCCGGGATCCCCTGGGCGAACAGTCTGCGCGTCCAGAGCGATGCCGTTTTTATTGTACTGCAGGCTGAGTCCCCCAACGAGGTTTCAAACCATGTCCTTTGCATCCTGGCTTCGCTCTTTGAAGTTCTCTGGCCTGCACCGTCAACAGCGTCACTCGCGTCGTCACACTTCCAGCCATCGGAGTTCCAAACGGACACCGCGATTGGAGCAGCTCGAACAACGCACAATGCTGGCGGCGGGGGCGCTCGACCCATCCTTCGGTATGGGAGGGATAGCGACCATCGGGCTTCAAGCTCCCCACACCTTCGACGTGGCGAACGCGACCGCGGTGCAGTCCGACGGGAAGATCATCGTCGGGGGCAACACTAACGACCCTTACGACGGCGCTTTGTTGGTTCGCTACAATGCCGACGGCAGCTTGGACGACGGCTCCGCCTCGGACAGCAATCCGGGTGATAAGTTTGGCGAAAATGGGAAAGTCAAAATCAAATTCCAAGGTGCCGACGCCATTTCCTTTAATTCGTTCCCAACCCCTTATTACCGTGAGGGATGGACTGGCGACAAGGTTAGCAGCCTGGTCGTTCAGGCCGATGGGAAGATCGTGGCGGTTGGGTCCTCTCGCAAATTTTATTCTCACATTGACTCATTAAACACACCGTATTATGACGAATTCGCGATCGCGCGCTACAACAGCGACGGCAGCCTCGACGACGGCTCCGAATTAGACAGCACTCCGGGTGATCAGTTCGGCGAAAATGGCAATGTCCTGACGGATTTCGGCCGAATCGGCAATGCTGAAACAGATGACCGCGCCCATAGCGTGGTGATCCAGCCAAACGGCAAGATCGTCGTCGCTGGGAGTTCCATTTCGGCAGTATTGGGTAGCAACAGTAGTCTTACCCAAAGTGATTTCGCCATTGCACGGTATAACTCCGCCGACGGCAGCCTGGATACGTCCTTCGGCGGCGACGACGGTATGGTCACGACCCGATTTTTAACCACAGGTGGAGCGGAGGCCTTCAGCGTCGCCTTACAGACAGATGGCGGGACTTTGAAGATTGTGGCCGCCGGACGCAAATTTAACTACCAACTTGGCAACACCGAGGAATTCGCGCTGGTGCGGTATCTGGAGGACGGTAGCCTGGATACGAGCTTCGACGGCGACGGCCGGGTGCTGACGAGTTTTGATTCTTCCGTCGGCCAGTCATACATCGGTCAGGTGGTGGCGATTCAGAGAGGCAGCCGTCTCGACTCCATGGACGACGATACGATCGTTGTCACCGACGGCCTTAGATTGGCCCGCTACAACGACAATGGAAGCCCCGACAGTTCCTTGAACTCGGTTGGCAAGGTAGCAGTTGCCTTGGTGGACTACCCCCCCCGTAGTGTAGCAATACAACCGGATGGGAAGATTGTTATCGCCGGAGCGGGGGGCCTAGCGAGATATGGCGCGGACGGCAGCCTTGATTCCTCATTCGGGGTAGGTGGAGAAGGTCCAACTTTCCCCGGCGGAGCGGTTATTAACGCCATCGCGCTACACGCTGACGGAATCGTGGCGGTCGGCGTTCGAGGTAACCCGGATGTCGATGGCGATGCCGACTTCATACTGGTCCGCTACGACGTCAATGGCGGCGAACTGGGATACACCACCACGGACATTCAGGGGTCGGCGAGTGAAGTCGCTTTCGATGTCGCCATTCAGACGGACGGCAAACTGGTGATCGTCGGACAAAGCGTGGGATTCAATGGCGAGGGCGGGTTCACGGTGCTCCGCTACGACCCCGTCACTAAACTGCTTGACGACCTCTTTGGCGATCACGGCAAGGTGACCACCTATTTCTACGACGACATTTCAAACCATTCCGATTTGCTCGCCTACAGTGTCGCCCTGCAAGCCGACGGCAAGATTGTCGTGGCCGGAAATGCCAGCGGCGCGATCGGTCTCGCACGATATAACGACGACGGCAGCCCCGATGTGGACTTTGGCGACCAAGGAAAGGTGTTGACCGATTTTGGTTTTGGTGGGGGCGAAGCCTACAGCGTCGCCATCCGCGCCGATGGCAAGATTGTGCTCGCCGGTGGGCAGATATACGGCCCGGCGGCCTGGGCACTGGCCCTGTTCAACAGCAACGGCAGTCCCGACTTGAATTTTGGCGACGGCGGCAAAGTCGTGACTGACTTCGAAATGGACTTGGATGGTTATTCCTATGCGAACAGTGTGGCCTTTGATGCCGACGGCAAAATCGTGGTCGCCGGCCAAGTGGTCGACCAATCATATCAGGCTGGTTTTGCGCTGGTGCGTTACAACGACGACGGCAGCCGCGACATGAACTTCGACGGCGACGGGAAAGTCGTGACCTATCTTGACAACCTCGTGAACGGCGGGAAGTATTCAAATTCGTTCACGGCGACTTTAGCCATTCAAGCCGACGGCAAGATCGTGGTCGCCGGAAGTGCCGATCAGACCTATGCCGAGGGCGAGGGTTCGGTGTTCGCGTTGGCCCGGTACAACACCAATGGCAGCCTGGACTTCTCCTTCGATGACGACGGGAAGGTGTTTACCGGCTTCGAAACGATCGTGAACGGCGCCGAGTTCTCCCGTGCTTACGCCACCAGCATTGCCATGCAAGTAGACGGCAAGATTGTGGTTGGCGGATGGACGGACCAATTCGAGGCAGGCGGGATCAACTTCGCACTCGCGCGCTATAAGGACGACGGCAGCCTCGATTCGACATTCGACGGTGACGGCAGAGCTCTGTCCGACTTCAACGGTTCACCCGACCGACTTTACGGCTTGGCTATTCAGGCCGATGGTAAGATCGTGGCGGTCGGTGAACGGCAACTGTCAGCAGACCCGTACTACGATTACCAGACTGACTTTGCGATAGCTCGCTATGAGAGCGACTTGGCGGTCAATCCCACAACGATCGACGCCCAGCTTCAGGATCTCGTAACCGCGTTGCAGCAGAATTCGGGGCAAGGTGAGTCGCTCTCTTTTCAAGCGGAAAACGAGTCGCAAATTGACGCCTTCCTCGCGGCGCTGGCCGACATCATTGACTCGGCCGATCCCGAAGCGCCCACGATCGATCTCAACCTGGACCTGCTCGGCGGCAGCTATTCGGGGAAGACGGTGAGCGTGCCGGAAGGCGTTACGCTCACCATCCAAAATGGAACGCTGATAGGCGCTTCGCCCGCGCTGACCGTGATTGCTGGGGTGGTGTCGCTCCTGAACTCCACGGCCAGCAACACGACCGACGCGCCGACCATTCTGGTCAACGGTGGAAGCCTCACAGTCCGTAACAGCACGATTTCCGAAACCACCGGCGGAGCGCGGGCGGCCATCCAGATTGTCGGAGGGACGGTCGATTTAGGGACGGCCGTGAGCTTCGGAGGGAACACGCTTCGGACCAACGGCCCCGGCGAGTTGATTCGCAATACGAGCGCCAATGCGATTTCGGCCATTGGCAATACGTTTGAGTCCGATTTGACGCCGGTGACCTCCGGGTTCGCCATCGAGGATCAGATTTTCCATGGCGTGGACGCGACCGGGAGCGGGCTCGTGACCTACCTGGCCGACCAGGTCTTCGTCACGACGGCGAGCGGCAGCATCCAGCGCGGTGTCGATGCAGTCAGCGCTGGTGGGACCGTGAATGTTTCCGGTAGCGGACTGGCCGCATATACGGCCGGGGCGAAGCTCCTGACCGTCGCCTTCAACGGCGGGCCGACGCTCACGCAACAGCCCGACGGCTTCAACGCTGCCCAGCGAACTCTGGTGGTCACCGGCGGCAGCGGCAACGACCAGATCGCCTTCAGTCCCGGCAGCGGGGCGGGGCAGATCACGGTGAACGTCTCCGGCGCGCCCAGCGGTACCTTTACCCCGACCGGTCGTCTGATCGCCTATGGTCAGGATGGCAACGACGACATCCAAGTGGCCGGCAGCATCAGCCTG
>CAYSHJ010001066.1:0-8384 GCA_964430385.1 uncultured Planctomycetaceae bacterium | reverse complement strand
CGGCTGGTGACCTCATGGTCCGACATGTAGTCAACGGGGGGCGCGGTGATCACAATGTCCGGCCGCACGCGACGCAGCAGTTCGGTCACACAACGTCGACTGTCGTTGTCGTGGCAGATGCTCAGGTCGCGGAATTCCAGACAGAAGTATTCGGCTTCCAGCAGATCGGCCGAGGCTTGGGCTTCGCCGCGACGCACGGCGGAAATTTCGTCGGGGCCAAGTTCCGCGGACCCGCAGTCTCCCGGCGTCATTGTGGCGGTCGTGATTCGGCAGCCGCGCTGTTTGAGCAGCGCGAGTGTCCCGGCGCACTGAAATTCGATATCGTCGGGATGAGCATGGATGGCCAGGATGTGGGGAGTCGAGACGCTGCGTTGCATTGCAATCCGGCCTTTCGGGAGTTTTGATTTCAGCCAATAACATCACCGGCGAGTTCCAGACGTCAGCTCAGAGGTTCCGGTTCCGGCCGACAAACTCTAGAACTCTCGAAACGAGTTTTCCAAGCCACGAGAAATTCGATGTCCACGACATCCGCGACGAACGGTGCCTCTCAGCTCTTTCAATCGATGCGGTGTGCGAAAGTCCCAACCAAGATGTTTCGGGATTCACGCGAAGTGGCCCGGCACGTCGCGCGGATCATCGCCGACTTGATCCGCGAAAAGAACCAAGCCAGCGAACGCACCGTGCTGGGCTTGGCAACAGGCTCGACGCCGATCGGTGTCTATCGCGAACTGGTCCGCATGCACAACGAAGAGGGGTTGGACTTCTCGCGTGTGGTCACGTTCAACCTCGACGAATACTGGCCGATGACGCCGGACTCGATCCATTCGTACCACAGCTTCATGTCGGAGCACCTCTTCGACCACATCAACATTCGGCCGAACAACGTGCATATCCCCAGTGGGCAATGGCGGCTGGAGGACGTCGAGCACGAGTGTGAAAAGTACGAACGGATGATCGAACAGGCCGGTGGATTGGACCTTCAGTTGCTTGGCGTTGGCCGCGACGGACACATCGGCTTCAACGAGCCGGGCAGCGACCGCGGCACGCGCACACGTTTGGTCGCGTTGGACCCCATGACGCGCTTCGACGCGGCCAGCGAATTTGGCGGCGAGGAACGGGTGCCGACACGCGCGATCACGATGGGTGTCGGCACGATCTTGAGTGCTCGCCGCATCATCCTGATGGCTTTAGGCGAGCACAAAGCTTGGATCATTCGCAAGACGGTCGAAGGCGAACCAACCTCCGAAATCCCGGCCAGCTTTCTGCAGTGGCATCTGTCGAGCGAGATTCTGATCGACGAAGCGTCGGCCGCGTGGCTGACCGACACACGCACGCCGTGGCGTGTCCGGCCCGTCAATTGGACACCGGAGCTGCAGAAGCACGCCCTGATCTGGCTGTCGCAGGAATGTCGGAAACCGTTGTTGAAGCTCGAAACCAAAGACTTCTTGCAGCATCAACTGTACGACCTGGTGCATGCGGAAGGAGGTCCCGAGGCGATTCGCGAACGGGTCTTTAGGCTGATGATGGACACGATCTGCTTGCGACCGGGGGGCGATCGGCCGATCAAGGTATTCATTTTCAGTCCGCATCCCGACGACGACATGATCTCGATGGGAGGCACGTTCATTTCGCTGGTGAATCAGGGGCACGAAGTGCATGTCGCGTACATGACCAGCGGCAACATTGCCGTCCGTGACGATTCCTGCCTGCGGCACATCGACTTCGTGGCGGAGAGCACTCAGATTCTGGGCATCCAACATCCCGAAGCGGCCGCGACGTTGGAGAAGTGTCGCGCTGATCTCCGCGCGAAAAACCCCGGGAATCCCGACTCCATCGATGTTCTGGAACTCAAGAGTTTGGTCCGCAAAACCGAAGCGGTCGCCGCGGGAGTTTTCGTCGGCACGCAGGCCGAGCGTCTGTATTTCCTGGATCTACCCTTCTATCACACCGGCACGGTCAAGAAGAAACCGATGGGGGACGCCGATATTCAAATCGTCGCCAACAAGCTGCGTTTGGTCCGTCCCGACCAAATCTATTTCGCCGGCGATCTGTCCGACCCGCACGGCACGCACCGCGTGTGTGCTCAAATCATCATCGAGGCGTTGAAGCGTCTGGCCGCGGAAGGATACGAACCTGAAGTCTGGATGTACCGCGGCGCGTGGCAAGAATACGAACCGCACGAAATCGAACGGGCCGTGCCGATCAGCCCGGAAATCACGCTGAAAAAGAAACTCGCGATCTTCAAACACGAAAGCCAGAAAGACGGGGCCATGTTCCTTGGCAGTGACAACCGCGAATTCTGGATTCGCGCCGAAGAGCGGACCAAACAAACGGCACAGATCTACAACGAACTCGGGCTACCGGAGTTCTACGCACTCGAAGGCTTCCTGCGTTACCGCGGCCAAAAGCTGTGATTCCCGGCTCATTGCAGACGCACTTTGACATCCGTCACCACAACGGCTCATCTCGCGGAGCGAGATGACTACGACCTAGTCGTCGGCGTCCAGATCAGAGTCGTCGGCGCTGGCGCTTGATCGGCTCGCGCGACGCGGCGAGCTTTCAGGCGGACGTACGGAGCAACGAAGCGGCCTCGATGACCGAAGTGACCGGGAGCCGCGCTGTGGTCCGCGCGGAATGGTTCCCGCAGATCTTCAAGCACGAAGCCGGATCGACACAGCTCGCCGACAAGGTCGTCCCAGCGATGCAGGAATTCAACGGCACCGCGCTCGCGGTACGAATCGTCCGCCACGCGCGGCAGCGCGCCGGAGTGATAATACTCGACGCCAATCGTGTACCGGTCCTGCTCGTCGCGATGCGAAATCTGCAAGCTGGTCGGTTGCTTGTGCTGGCTGATGTAGATTCCGCCGTCGCGCAGCAGACGTGCGACTTCGCGATACACCTTCGCAACGTCTTGAATGTAGCATGTGCTGACCGGCTGATGCACGATGTCGAAGCTCGCGTCGCTCAGCATCGGCAGGTTGTCCATCGAGCCTTCGATCGCGCGGACCGACAAGCCGCGTCGAGTCGCCTCTTGCTCATCGAGCCGCAGCATCTCCGGGCTGAGATCGACGACCGTCACGCGCGCTCCAGCCACGGCGTACAGAATCGACTGCCAACCGCCTCCCGACGCGAGGCACAGCACGTCCAACCCGGCAACGCTCGCCGGCAACCAGCCGCGCGAGTCTAGCGCCGCCAATGGTGCCCGGCACTCTTCGTCCGTCGCCAACTTGGCGAACGGACTGCCGTTCGCGAGGCGGTTCCAGGCTGAGCGGTTTTGGGGCAGGTGAGACATTGGATGCGATTGTCAGAGGGCAATGCGTGGTATGGAAGTGCGTGCTTGGATTCGGCAAACTGGAAAACATCACGAGCGGAGGTGTCATCATGAGACGAGTCATGTACGTCGAATTCAAAGGCCAGGGACTCGCCGGTCCTGGGAGGATCGGTTGGGTGGAGATGACAAAATCCGGTCGTTCATTTCGCTATCAAGGCAAGGAGCTTCTGAAAACGAAATCAGGCTACAAATACAATTGCATCGATATTGAGACCGGAGAACATTATTGGGTGTCGGGACCAAAGAAACGCGGAGGTGATAGGCTTTACGGCGGCATCGTGGAGATCGATGAAGACGCGAGAGAAGAATACTGGCTCAGAATTCGGAACCTGCCAGAAAACGTGCATCTCAGAACAGATCGTGGCTGAACGCGGTACTGACTCATTCGAGTTCCGCCTGAACTTCGTCCCAGCTTCGCCAGCCGGCTTTCGCGCGGTCGCCGCCAGCTTGCTTGAGTTCGGCCAATGATTCCTTGAGAACGTCTCGATCTTCGACGTCCTCAAGCCATTCGATCATCGCTTCCCAAGAGTCAGCATCGACGACAGCGAACCGCTTGCCCTTGGCGGTGACATATTGCACGGATTGGAGTGCTTCAAGGCCGCTCATGATTTGGCATTTCAATTTCGAGATTTGACATCAGGACACAAACCGCTGCACTCACGATAACAACGCCGCCGTGAACGTGACGAGGTCGTTCTTGGTTTGGGCGACTCGCTGCAAGACGTCCATGCGTTTGGCGTCGCGGCAGAGTTCGGAGAACGAGAAGCCGCCGCCGTCGTCAAGGTTGGTCAAGTGCTGCTCGGCCAGTTCGATCGCGACGTCCCAGCGGTCGATGCGCGAGGCGAGGTCGACCAGGACGTAGGCGATGAGTTGCTTGTTTTGCTCGTCCGGCTCGGCATTAAGCCTGTCTCGGAAATAGGCGAACGCCTCGTCTACTTTCTCGCCGGACAGCGCGAAGAAAAACTGCCGGTGCGCTGGATAGAACTCGTCGAACGGTGGGTCGCTGGGGTATTGAAACTGCTTGTCGAGATGACCGCCGTAATCGGCCAACTCGACGGCGAGTTTGAGTTCCGGACACGACTTGTCGAGGAAACGCGCGAACCGCACGACGGCGTTCAAGTGCGAGACGTCGATGTGATAGTTGCCCTCTTGGAACAACCAGTCGCGGCCGGCGATCCATTCGCGCAGCGAGTCGCACGGCGGGGCCATCGCCATGCGGCGTTGCACGTCGGCTCGGACGGATTCGGTGATGTCGTTGTACAGGTGGCGGACCAGAATGGCCGCGCACTGTTTGCGGTCGGCGGGCGGGATGCGGACCATCTGCTGCTCCAGCGACGTGATCGTGCTGCACGTGCCGTGAGTTCGGAGCATCCACTGCACGCCCTTGGCCGGATTTGCTCCTTCGAAGAGTGCGACTTGAATCAGTTCTTCGGTGTCTTGACCCGGATCGCGGTGATTGGACATCGCATCGAGAGCCTTCGCGACCGGTTGTGACTCGCGAATGGTGCGAAAGTAGAGCCAGGCGTTCGCGATCTGTCCTTCGGTCAAGAACAACTGCCCAACCTCGCGAGCGGACTCGACGTAAATCTTCTCAAAGTCGGTCCGCTTGTCGCTGGGCACGTCGTCGAGCGACGTCGGTTTCAGCAGCGGCAAGCCAAGTTCCTGTTTCTTCCGCATCAGCGTGGCATCGAACAGATGGTGATAGTCCTTTTGAGATCTCAGCGCGTCGAGCAGTTTGTCAAACACGGCCTTGGAGCCGGCGGTCTTGGCTTCGGTCAATTGCGTGAAAGTGTCGGTCATGGTGGCGGTCAATCTGATCAGGGGGAGCGGGGCAGGTCAGAAACTAGCAACCGGCGGGTGGCCAGTATGTTGGTCGGAACGTGAGATGGAAAGCGACGACGATGGGCAAGTACCTTTCGTTCGAGACAAGAATTTCCTGCAGCTCACAGGTTTTCCATTCACAAATCGCGTGGTTTCGGAGTAGTATGCTCACCTCTCGGTGCGGTGACTGGGTATTTCCGCTTAAGCACGTGAGCTGATGATGGTTGGCGTTCAGAGATCGGTTCGGCTGCTGCTGCTGACGGTGGGCTTGTTGATGGTCTGGGCATGTGTGGATGCCTCGCCGGCCCAGGCGTCATGTGGCGACTATCTGCTGCATGCGGCAATGCCAGGCCATCACCGATCAACGCACCTCGCAGCCGACACGACGGACGGGACGCCGATCGTACCGGAAACCCCCTTGTTTCCAAGCGATCGTCGACCTTGCGGGTGTTCCGGTTGGGATTGCGCTCGGCAGCCGTTTCCTGTGCCGACCCGCATACCGACCGAGGAGGTTCGACCCAGTGAGCGCTGCCTGTCCGCGTTGGACACCGTCGTACCGCTGTTGAGCGCGAGCGTGATTCGCCGAGACAATGACTCATTGGTGCAACCCGTCTGTTGTGGGTTGTTCATCCTTCGTCCGCCAAGAGCCTAGCGTTTCGAGCGAGAGTTCGCTTCGCGTCCTTGCCTCAGGAGAGGGCATCCCCCCATCCACTCATTGCCTGTGTAAGCTGACCGCGTCGAGACGAAATCGCGTTGGTGATATTTGACCGTGCGATCTTCGGAACGACGAGAAGGCCAGCGGTTTATTCACCTCGACAATGGCTGGCCTGCGTGATGCCTGCGAAAGTCGCAATCGGAGCTGCGCTCGGCGAGGTTTGACTTGTTTTTCGTGTACGCTTTCTTGTCATTCGTGTACGCCTTATGGGGAGCTTTTCATCATGTTCATTCAAGGAATGCCCGTTCAAAGACGTCAAGGTTTCACGTTGATCGAATTATTGGTCGTGATCGCGATCATCGCGATCTTAATCGCGTTGCTACTGCCGGCCGTGCAACAAGCACGTGAAGCGGCGCGGCGGTCGCAGTGCAAGAATAACCTCAAACAAATCGGTCTGGCGATTCACAACTATCTCGAAACCCATCGGGTCTTTCCTTTTGGCAAGGGAGCCAGTTACGCGGGAGCTCCCGTGTACGCACGCTGGTCGCAACACGCCATGCTCTTGCCGTTCCTCGACCAATCGCCGCTTTACAAGAGCCTGGCCTTCACGGCGCCACCGTCGACACCCGGCATGGGCGGGGTCATCAACTTCATGCCGGCGTACGTCAGCCCCAGCAACGACGCTGGTTCGCGAGTCGGCATTCCAATGTTCTTTTGTCCGTCAGATCAACAGCCCAGCGATCCCTGGCAGGGGCAGAACAACTACTGCGGAAATCAGGGTGGCTGGCTCTGTGATCGTGGCGACCAGCCGGGTGCTGCTACGGACGTTTCTCCCAGCGAAGTTCAAACCGGCATCTTTTATTTCGGCAGCAGGGTGAATGCCGCCGATGTGAAGGATGGCCTCAGCACGACCGCATTCTTCAGTGAGAAGATTCGCGGCCAGGGCACACCCGAACCCAGGTCGGACCTGTTCGTGATCCCGCCCCAGACATCTCTTGGCGCCACGTACAGCACGTGCCAGGCCGTCAACCCGTTGACTGCCACGCCGTTGACCAGCAAATGGGGCTATAGCTGGGTGATGGGTGAGAACTGTTGCACGCAATATAACCACGTCGCCGTTCCCAATTCGAAGTCCTGCGCTGGCACCGGCTTTACCGGCACGATGACCAACATGGCGATGCAAGTGTCCGCCGGCAGTTATCACGCCGGCGGCGCGCATGTGCTCATGGGTGACGGAGCAGTGCATTTCGCCAATCAAAACATTGACTTAACGGTGTGGCGTGGAATCGGTACGCGTGCCACCAAGGAAGTGGTGTCCAATCCGTTTTGAGACGATTTCACTCGAGGGGTTCATAGCATGTCACGCTTGGTGCGTGTCGTCTCGATCGTCTCGATCATCGGGCTAATGTGGATCGGCGCCGGCTGTCAGTCACGGTCGGACCCACAGCGGTACGTCCCGAAGGTCGAGACGGCGCGGCAGGCCATCGAAACGGCGCTGACGGCGCGGCAGAACGGGCAGGCGACCAGCCCCGTGTCGGGAACCAATCCCGCTGTGCATTTGATTGATTCCTCGCGGCCGAAACCGAATCAAACACTGGCCGGCTTCGAGATACTCGGTGAGGTCGCGGGCGATGTGCCGCGCTGCTTCGCCGTGCAACTGCGATTGCGGAACCCCGATGCCGAAGTTCGCGAGCGGTACATTGTCGTCGGCATCGACCCGTTGTGGGTCTATCGCCACGAAGACTATGAGATGCTCACCCATTGGGAGCATCCGACACCCAAGAACGAGGGCGCGAGCACGCCCTGAAAGACAAACCAGCATCATCGAACTCACACACTCCATCTTGTGAACGCCAATGAGATCGAATCCATGACGTCCCTTGTCCCGCCGAACCATCGCACGAGCGTTTGGTCGCGAGTTCGTTTCGCTGGGACCGCTCTGCAAGTGCGACTGCGGTTCGTGCTCATCCTGTTGGCGGCCTTCATTGTCGTGACGCAATGGCCCGTGTTGCGGAACTGGTGGGACAAGCTGACTCATCGTTGGTGGGCTTCACAACGCGCGACACAGGCGGTCTCGCCCAACACGGAGTTCTTCTGCCCGATGTGTCCCGGAGTGCTTTCGACGTGGCCGAGTATTTGTCCGGTGTGTCACATGGACCTTGTCCCACGCCAGAAAGGGGACGCCGTCATCCTGCCTGAGGGGGTGATCGCACGGATGCAGTTTTCGCCGTACCGCATTCAACTGGCCGGCATTCGCACGAGCGAAATCAAGGCCAGCGAAATTGAACCCAAGGAAGCGCCGTCCCCGAACCTACTCGTTCCACGTTCGGCCATCGTCGACAATGGCCGTGAACGAATCGTCTATGTCGAGCGGATGCCTGGCATGTTCGACGGAGTGATCGTCGAATTGGGACCACGACGCGGTGACGTCTTTCTTGTACTCAAAGGTCTTCAAGCTGGCGATCGAGTTGCGACGGTCGGAGCCTTTTTGATCGACGCCGAAGCACGACTGAATCCGGCTGTGGCGACCAATTACTTTGGCGCGGGAGGCACGTCGTCCACGCAGACACCGGCCGC
>CAYSHJ010001065.1:0-1758 GCA_964430385.1 uncultured Planctomycetaceae bacterium | reverse complement strand
CTGGCGGCTTCACTGCTTTCAGTGAGTACGCCGTCGAATACACCTACGCCAATGGCGTCACGCACTCGTGTCACAGCACGCCCGCCAACGCTTGGAACGGCGCGGTCCTAGATCCGAAGGGCCAGCAACATGGCGTGAAGTTCGAGGGTTCGGACGGTTGGATCTGGGTGACTCGCGGCAAGATCGAAGCCAGCGATCCCGAATTCCTCACCACGCCGCTGCCGTCAAGTGCCGTTCGGCTCGCCGAGAGCCACGACCACATGGGCAACTTCTTCGACAGCATCCGTTCGCGCCAGCCCCCGATCTGCGAAGCCGAAATCGGCCACCGCTCCGCGAGCGTCTGCCATCTCGGAGTCATCTCCCTGCGCCTCGGCCGCAAACTGCAATGGGATCCCCAAGCGGAAACATTCGTGGGCGACGAAGAGGCCAACCTCTGGCTCAAACGCGAGCTTCGCAAGCCGTGGAGCTATGACATGGTCTGAAGTCGCGGTGGCGCGTTTGCCGATCTCACTTTGCCGATCCGAGTTTGGTGACCGCTTCTGCTGGAAGCACGCGACGTGAGTCGGGGAGTTTCGCGTAGAGATCGGCGAATGTTCGGGCGTGGTCGGGGCTGACCGCGACGTATGTCTTCAGGCCTCGCAAGATGTCCTCTCGTTCGCTTTCCGGATCGTCGAGGTGCGTCAGGCCGCCGGAGGGGAGCCATTCCCGTCCGGCGTAGCGGTCCATGAGCCGTTCGAGTTTCGCCGATGTGAGCTGCTCTGCTGCAATCGTCGTGGCCGCCGCCTTGTCGATGAACTTGCGCTGCGACCACGGCACGGGATATTTCGTATGCCCGACCTGCGGCTCGGGAGCACCTTCGTCGAGGATCGTGATCGACCAACGCTTGTCGGAGCTGAACGGCAACTCGGCCGGCTGCCTCGACGACTGCGCCTCGGCGAGTCGCTGTTTGACCGTCTCTTCCGACAGTACGAACAACTCGTAGTCGGTCTCCTTGAGGACTTCGACAACTCGCATTTGACCGGCTGGCGAAGTTGTCAGCTTTGCGGGATCAAAGGTGAACCCGGCCGGGAATTTCTGCGCGTCGAACGGACGAACCCATTTCGCGCCGACTTGATCGATCGGCACGAGCATGTCGGCGGTCGTCCAATAGGCCGACACCGGGCAAGTGACTGTCTCCAGATGCGCCAGCGGCGAATTCCGAAAGTACGTTTCGCCGCTCGTGTCGTCGCCATAGACGCCGAGTCCCTGCTTCACGATCGGAATGATGACGTCGAAGACGGGAGTCTTCGGCGTGTCCGCGCCCACCGCGGCTCCCTGTTTCGCGCCGCGCTCCTTCTGCAGAAAGTAAGCGGCGTTGTATCCCCAATTCACAGGAGGCACGTCGGGTGCGGCACCGGAGAGCGGGAAAGTTTCCGCCGCCAGCAGCAGCGTGGCGTAGCCTCCCGCGCTTCCGCCGGCGATGACGACTCGCGCATCATCAACGAACGGCAACGAACGCACGATGTGCAGCAGCGCCACATCAGGGTTGATCGTCCGCACGAGCGGGTTGGCTTCCAGAGCGCGCGGCGTCGCCACCACGAATCCTCGCTCGACGTGACCTGCCGCCGAAGCATCATCCAGTTCGTACCCGGCCCCAAAGTAAAGGGGCCGTGACGTGGCTGGCTCTTGGACCGTCTCCGAGAAAAACAGCTTTCCCTTCCCGATCGTCTCTTTGCCGCGCGGGTCGCGATACGTGAACTCGACGAGCGCCTTGATGAC
>CAYSHJ010001064.1:0-2460 GCA_964430385.1 uncultured Planctomycetaceae bacterium | reverse complement strand
CTCTGTCCCGACCAGTGGCGCGGGTTAAGGAGTAACCAGTCGGGACGGAGTCCCAACCTACTTGTCCAAGGACGTTTCATGCTTCCTCCCCCGGCGCGAGGAAGCAGTAGCCCTGCCCCCAAATCGTTTGCAGCACGCGTGGGTTCGACGGATCGTCGCCGAGCTTCTCGCGCAGCCGAGTGATGTGCATATCCACGGTCCGAGTCTGCAAGCCTTTTGGATCAAACCCCCAGACTCGCAACAAGAGTTCGTCACGAGACACCGCCCGCCCCGCGCGGCGAGACAGATAACGAATGATCTCGATCTCCTTCTCGGACAACTCGGACGAGCGACCGTCCTCGAAGCTCACTCGTCCCGAGGTCGTATCGACTTCACCGCCGGCAAACGCAATCGTGCGACCCGACTGCGGCGAGGCGGCGACTCGTCGCAGCACGGTCGCGACACGGGCGAGCAGTTCGCGCAGGCTGAACGGCTTGACGGCGTAGTCATCGGCTCCGAGCTGCAAGCCGGAAACGCGATCGTTCTCGTCTCCGCACGCTGTCAGCACGATGACCGGCAGATCGGGCCGAGCCGCTCGGATTGCTCGCAGAATTTCCCATCCAGACCCGCCGGGCAGCACGAGGTCGAGCAGCACCAGATCGAACTCGCCGTTCAACGCGGATCGTAGACCGTCGTCCCCGCGAGCCGCTTCGGTCGGGATATGACCGGCGGCTCGCAAGGCATCGACGACTCCGCGACGGATCGCGGCATCATCTTCGATGACCAACGTTTTGGGTCGTGGTGATGACATGCTGGCGTCCATCGTTTTCGACAGCGGAATACACATCAGGCTTCGACAAACCATACCACGGATCGTTCAGCGGACTGAGGAACAGCTCGGCGTAAATCCGGGTTGTGACGTCTTGGGGACTGCGAAGTTCCACGTTTGTCAGCCACTGATGAATTTGGCGATGTAAGTTGTACTCGTTTCTGACCGTGTCCTGCCCAATCACCGGAATCAGATTGCGAGCCAACTTCATGGCGGGAGTCTCGGCAACATATTTCGTCATCGCGATCCGGCCAGCAACCTCGGCGGGCTGCTTCGCTTGGACAGCAGCGGCCGTCATGCCATCAAGGGTGACTTCGGCGACATATCGCTGAACGAGCTGTGACCAAGCGGTGTCATCAAGTTCTGCTCCGAACTTCGGAATGCGATCCGCTTTCAGTTGCCGCCAGTCCTCCGACCAACGGGCCTCTTGATTGATCAACTGCTGACTGTGAAACGTCACGAGCTCGCGGTGGAACTGATCGTTGTTGAGATCCGCCGCTCGCTTGGCGAGCGACTCGGATTCTTGTAGCACGCGTGCGAAGAACCCCGCTCCGTAGAGCCCCGGCAGGACATCGACCGTCCGGCCGCGAGCGTCCAGCACCAGATGCAGACTGTTGCCAGTAATCGTTCGCTTGATCGAGCGACCGTCACCGAAGTCGATGGTGATGATCGGGACCGCTCGCACTGTCTGCCAATGCAACACATATCGCTCGGCCAGCATCGCGCGCACGGCGGCGTGTGGATACAACGTCGTGCGGAAGAAGCGGCTGTTCGCGCAGCTCAATTCGTCGGTCAACTTCCCTAGCAGCCGCAGCGACAGGATCGGCTTGTTCTCGCGCTGAGCGACCTCTTGAGCCGCCGCCAAATCGGTGTGCCAGTACAGCCCAGAGAAATGACTGTCGCGCTGAGCCGCGACCGCATCCGCGAGCATCCTCCAGCGCGGCAAGTTCGCGGGATCGGTTCGAGACAGGATGTACTCCAAAGCTCGCGGACCTCGTCGCCGAAGTTCATCCGTCGCGGGGTCCACTTTCCGGAGATCGTTGGACATCGCCGCGACAACGAGCGGCTCCAGATCCGCATCAATCTTGGGCGCGGCTTGCGACTGTTCAACATTGGCAAAAGGCCCGGCGACACGAACCTTTGAAGCTCTCGCCGCTTGAGGAACACCAGGTAACTGCCAGGCGGCAATTTCGCTCCCGGCAAACGACCCGCCGATTCCGAGCACGCCCAGCAGAACCACGCACCGCTTCCACGACTTGAACTGGCTCATGATTGACTCCCTGTTCCGATCCTCGAACGACTGATTGCGTCGAGCACACTGCTCGCGAATCACATCGGCGAAATCGTAGTCGGCTTTGGAGTCTTCAGGGGTAACAAGGATGTAACAAGCAACTGCACTGAGCAGTCATGAAGTCGCCCCGGCCGGTTTGCGGCGATACATCAGGCTTGTGCTGATCAACGTGGGGAGCAGGCTCACGAGGAGCGTCGTGATGACGAACAGCGTGTTGTGCGATTGCAGCCAGTTCATCAATTCGACCATCCAATGTCCGTCGAAGAAGGCTTTCGCGACGTCGTCGTTGGCGTGCAGTGCCGAGGCCGCTCCGCCGTGGGCGATGTCGTGAGCGATTGCGGCTCCGCCACCCGCGGCGTGA
>CAYSHJ010001063.1:0-1541 GCA_964430385.1 uncultured Planctomycetaceae bacterium | reverse complement strand
GAACGATCAAGTTTCCGTTGATACAGCCATGCCCGCTGTCGCTTGCCGATCGCTTCCCACACGCCCATGTGCCGCAAGCAATAGGCCATCTTCTGAGCCATCCAGCGCGGCACATCGGCCGCCGCGGCCAAGTCCTGGGTTGTGAATGGTCCGAGATTACTCAGTCGCTTCACAGCCGGCGGCAGCAAGTCGAGAAGATCATCTCCCGCCCTCAGCTCGCGCCGGTCATCAATCGACAGCAGCCGTCGGTCTTCCACGGAATAGTTTCGTCGTCGTCGGCAGCGCGTTCGACGCGGCACACGCCACTCCTCCTCGGTGGTTAACAACAGTTCGAGCGTCAGTCGCGGATGCGGGAACACATCGACGAAATAAACCAACTCGACGAACACCTCGTGGAAGCACTCGCGACGAGGACTCCAACGTCGCGAAACCTCGCGTCCGCCGCGCCGCTGACGCCACACGATCTGCTTCCGTGCCGTGATCGGCTTGACCACCGTAACGTCAAATTGCTGTTGCAGCAGTTGACGAATCTTAGGCCGAATTGCGGCGAGTGAGGCGACCTGAACTTCGATCAATCGGCCATCGACTACCGCATCGATCCGATAGCCGGCCAAAGACTGTTCGACTCCCTCGTCGGCTCCCGCGAAGAGACGCTTCAGCTCGCGGTGCAGAGTCGTTTCCATGGCAGCCCGTCTGTGGCCAACGCAGTTTGCGTCGGCCATTTGAATCGCGAGTGATCGAGTGCTGATGCGGCCCACTTCGTCGCGCCGCGAAACGTAGAGCACACTCACCCAACGACGCGAGCCCAGTCAACGGATTTTCATCGTCCAAACAATCGCAGCCGCTTAGGTGAGCGGCAAGAATTGATTGACCCAAAGTAGCCGTGGCACTCCGTGACACGACGGCTCCCGCCACGGAGTGTCGGGGCTACTATCTCCTACCGCTCGCCTTAGCTCGTTGCATCGGCCCACAATCACGACGCTTGCGGCGACACGGCTCGACCGGCAAGATGTCCGCCTTCCATTTCCGGGTCGTTCAACCTTCCTTCGAAAGGCATCCCGATGAGCGTGCGGCTGAAACTCTTCGTGATGATGTTTCTGGAGTTCTTCATCTGGGGCGCCTGGCTGCCGCTGATTTTCGGGTATTTGCCGAGCCTGAACTTTGAGCCGTGGCAACAGTCGCTGATCATCAATGCCTTCCCGGTGGCCGCGATTCTGGCGATGTTCTTCAGCAACCAGTATGCCGACCGCAACTTCGCCGCCGAGAAGTTTTTGGCCGTTAGCCACCTGATTGGCGGACTGAGCATCCTCGGTTGTGCGTACGTCACCGATTTCTGGACGTTCTTCATTTTGATGCTCGTCCATTGCGTCTTTTACGTGCCGACCATTTCGATCACGAATTCGATCGCGTTTGCCAGCATGAAAGATGCTCAAGAGGAGTTCGGCATCGTGCGCATGGGTGGCACGATCGGCTGGATCGCCGCCGCATGGCCACCGGTCTTCATTTTGGTCGATTGGGTGAAGGTCAAAGAGGCGAACGCG
>CAYSHJ010001062.1:0-2341 GCA_964430385.1 uncultured Planctomycetaceae bacterium | reverse complement strand
CCTCGAAGTCCGGCTGTGTCGGGTCGGCGTCAATGACAAACGGCGCGTGCTCGGCCCCGTAAAAACAAGGCCCACCCGCGGACATGGGATGGGGCAAGTTGATATACGGCGGCACAGAACCTCGCGGCCCCAGTTCACGCGAGACAACCGACCCCAGCGACGGATACACGTCGTTGGTCGGGACGGGGTATTCTCCGTCGGGGAACGCAGCCTTGCGGCCAGTCATCACGTAGTGGTAGCCGGTGGCGTGCCCGTTGTCGTTATGGCTGTGGCTGCGCAGGATCGTGAATTTGTCGGCGATCTTCGCCGACTCGCGGCAATACTCGGTGACGATCGTCCCCGGCACCGCCGTGTTGATCGTCTGAAACGGGCCGCGAATTTCGGCCGGAGCTTCGGGTTTCGGATCCCACATGTCCTGATGCGGCGGCCCACCTTCCAAAAAAATGAAAATGCACGACTTGGCCGTTGCGTCGCGCCCGTTCTCGGCCTTGTTCGCCTCTTCGGCCTGAAGGAGTCGTGGCAACGTCAGACTACTGAACAGGCTGGTCGCCCCGAGACGCAGCGTCTGCCGACGAGTCAGGCCGTCGCAGAAGCGATGGCCAGCATTCGGAAAGCGAAAGTTCAACATCGGACAAACTCCTCAAGAACTTAGGCACCACGTTGAGCTTTTTAGGACTGCGGACGCCGCAGCATTCCGGCCTCGAATAACTGTCGCACCGATAACTGAAAGCCTGGCAAAACCGACCCGCCATCCAAGGAATCATCCTCGGTCAATGTCCGGCAATCGTTCTCGGAGTTGTAAACACGGACGACCCGTTCTTTCGGGTCCACATACCACACGAGTTCAACGCCGGCCTCGAAATAGTCTTTGAGTTTGCGTTTCATCTCGCCGCGCGTGTTGTTTTCGCTGATGACCTCGACCGCAAGGCTCGGCACCCAATCGGGCATCGGCGTTTCCGGGGCGGCATCGGCGGGAATGTTGTCCCAGGCGATGAACGCCACATCGGGAAAGCGAATTAAGTCGTCTTCGAGACGATGCGGTCCGTCGGCACCGGCCAAGATGCCGAGGTTGTTGTCCTTGAGGTGATTTCCAATGACGCGACCTACCTCCACGGCAATTCGTGATTCTCGATGCCCCATGGCCTTCTCCACCAAAACACCGTCCACGAGTTCGCACAGCCGCTTTGGTTCACCGTCACACAATCGCAGTACATCGCGTGGAGTCGCCGTGCCCGGCGCAGGCCGCGCGAGAATGCGTTCCAGCGGAACATCACCCAGGCGGTGGAGCATTTCGGCCAGCGAGTCAGTTTGTGGTTGAGTCGCGATCATTGGTTCTCAGTGATTGTAAATGAACTCCTTCGTATTCAGCAGCGCCCAGAGCAAGTCTTCGGCGGCTTCGCGTCGTTGGCTATTGTCCGGGGGGAAAGTCGCGAGGATCAGCTTACGCTCGTCGTCAGTCGGGAAGCGAGTGAGCGTCGCCAGATATAACTCATCGACAATCTCGGTGGCCGGACGCGCGGAATTTGCCAGTTGGCGGACTCGGCCTTGGCGGTCGCGGATCTTGGCGACGATTTCGGGTGAGTTCATCAAGTGTAACGCCTGCGAAATGCTGGGTTCGTTCGAACGTTCGCACTCGCAAACACTGGCTCGGACAGGACGGCCAAAAATGCGGAAGAAGTAGTTCGGCACACGGCTGTCCCAGACTTGAATCGCTCGGTAGCCGCGTGGCCAGCCGATGAACTTCTCCGGCACGCCGGTGACTTGGCAAATCTCGTCCAGCAGCACCTCGGCCGGAAGCGGCTTGTCGACGGCGTGCGAGAAATTCTGCGTGTCGGTCACGTTCGAGCCGGTCGGCTCGGCGCTGGCTTGGTACGCCCGCGAGTTCAGCAAGGTTCGCGTCAACGCCTTCAGGTCGAACTTCACGTCACGCATGTGCTGAGTCAGTGCCAAAAACAACGGCTCGTTGCTGGCAGGATTGGTGTCGCGCAGGTCGTCAATCGGCTCGACCAAGCCGCGGCCAAAGTAGTGAGCCCACATTCGATTGACGATGGCTTTCGCAAAGAACCGGTTGTCCGGAGCGGTCAGCCAATCGGCGAGCACTGCCCGGCGATCGGTCGCTTTCGAGAAGTCGGCCGCCGTGGCTCCGAGCGCTCGCGCGGGAATCACCGCCTGAGTGCGCGGGTGCTTCAAATCAGTGCCTGCTTTCACGACGATCGCCTCGACGGGGGGTGTCGACATCACTTGCAGGTTCTTCTTGCCAACGCCGGTGAAGAAGCCCGCAAAGCCGAAGTAGTCCTCTTGGCCCCACCGTTCGTACGGATGATGGTGGCATTGAGCACAC
>CAYSHJ010001061.1:0-11547 GCA_964430385.1 uncultured Planctomycetaceae bacterium | reverse complement strand
CTCCTGACCGCTCGTGGCGCCTGCCTGTCCGGCAGACAGGTCCCACACCTTCACCGTCTGATCTAAGCTTGCGGAAGCCAGCCGTTTCCCGTCCGGGCTAAACGCCACGCTCGTAACTCCGCCGGTGTGCCCTTTCAACGTGAGCGTCTGCTGACCGCTCGTGGCATCCCACACGTTCACCGTCTGATCGACGCTTCCCGACGCCAGCCGTTTCCCATCTGGGCTAAACGCCACGCTGTTGACCTCGCCGTTATGCCCTTTCAACGTGAGCATCTCCTGGCCGCTCGTGGCGTCCCACACCTTCACCGTCTGATCTTCGCTTGCCGACGCCAGCCGTTTCCCGTCCGGGCTAAACGCCACGCTCCTGACAAAGTCGGTGTGCCCTTTCAACGTGAGCGTCTCCTGACCGCTCGCGGCGTCCCACACCTTCACCGTCTGATCGTCGCTTGCCGACGCCAGCCGTTTCCCGTCCGGGCTAAACGCCACGCTATTGACCGCGCGGGTGTGGCATTTCAGGTCCAGCAGAGCCGAATGACAGAGCCGATCCCAGTAATACCACTCGAAGCCGTGTAAGTCTGTTTCGCCCCGCTGGGGTCGCGCCTTCTCCAAAAGATTGAGCACGAAACCAACCTGTGCATCCTCCCAATTGCGCTGCACGAGATTCATTTGAGCGGCATAAAGATGCCGTCGCGCCTCGTCCGCCTTAGCATCGGCGCGATCCTTTTCAATTTGAGCCTTCTTGGCGCTGGCCAGCGCCTCGTCCGCCTTGGCCTGGGCTTCGAGCGTCTTTCGGTTTGCCCGAGCAGTTTCCTTCTGAAGATCACGATTTCGTACAGCCGACTGGATCGCGAAGAAGGATGACACAACTATGCCGGTCAGCAGCACGAGCACGATGGTCGCGCTCAAACGTGCGACCGCGGGATTGCGTTGGCACCAGCGCCAAGCACGCTCCCCGCGGCTGATCGGGCGCGAGAGGATCGGCTCGCCGTGCAGGAAGCGGCGGAGTTCCTGCGCGAGGAGGGCGGCGGTGGCGAAACGCCGCGACGGGGTTTTCTCCAGACACTTCAGCGCGATCGTCTCCAGGTCGCGTGGAATTTTCTCGTTCACGCGGCGCGGCGGACGCGGCTCGTCGTACATGATCTGCCGCATGATCGCGCCCTTGGAGCCGCGAAACGGCAGTTCGCCGCACAGCAGTTCGTACAGGATCACGCCCAGCGTGTAGACGTCGCTGCGAGCGTCCACGCTGTGGCTTTTCCCGGCGGCCTGCTCGGGGCTCATGTAGGCGGGCGTGCCGAGGACTTGGCCGTCCACGGTCATCGTGGCTTCGGCCTCGTCACGCAGCGCCAGCCCGAAGTCGAGAATCAGCGGACGCGGCCGGGAGGGACGGGGATTTTGGATTTTGGATTTTGGATTTTTGATTTCAGAGGCAGGCTGCTCGCGAGTCGTGGTTTCTGTCTCGCTCTCTCTGACTTCTGACCTCTGATCTCTGACTCCTGAACTGTCCGCATCCAGCGGAGCCCCCAGGCCGAGACCGACGGGGTATTCGAGGATGATGTTCGCGGGCTTGATGTCGCGATGCACGACGCCCATCGAGTGAGCGTAGTCCAACGCCTCGGCCAGTTCGGCGATCAGATTGGCGGACTCGCGGAAGGTGAGCCGACGTTGCGAAAGGAGCTCTCGCAACGTCACGCCATCGACGTAGTCCGTGACGAGCGCCGGTATTTTGCCGGACTCGGTCTCCAGTTCGGCGACCTCGTGGACCGTGACGATTCCCGGATGACGCAGGTTGGCTGCCGCGCGCGCCTCACGGTAGAACCGCTGGCGATCGGTGTCCGATTCCAGTGACCCTGCGTGCGGAATTTTCAGCGCCACGATCTTGTCCAGCACCGTGTCGCGCGCCTTCCACACGGCTCCAAACGCGCCCAAGCCCAGCCGCTCCATGAGTTGAAACTTGCCGATCTGCCGCATGTGGGCGACCGTCGAAGTCATACGTGTATCGCGCAGTCGAAATGAACTGCCGCACGACGGGCACAGCACCTCTTCGGGGCGATCATCGACCAGTTGAATCGGACTCTGGCAGTGCGGGCAGCGGATGCGACGCACATTCGATTGCGGCGACGCTGGATCGTCCGGAAGCTTCGCGTCTCCCGGCAGCGCCAACACGCTCTTCAGCCACGCACGATCGATGAACGGGAACCGGCCGAGATAGTCCTCTGGACGCGGGGTCTCACCGCGCAGACGCCGGTAGTCGATGTCGAGTCCAATCAATTCACACAGCAGCGCTTCGCCACGCGGATCTCCCGGCTGCGCGACGAAGTCCTCCAAACGCGGCGGCGAGGCACCTTGACGCACCTTCCTCCAACCGGCTTCAAAGCGATCGGCAATCTCATCGAGCCATTGACGAGCGAATGGATCGGAAGCCACGTCGCGATGCGGAGGATGGTCTTTGTCTTTGTGTTCGGACATGACGTAACTCCGAAATTTCAGGTGACGGGGCGAGCGGCACGGCGCTAGCCGCCGGTCGTCGGGAAACACCGGCGGCTAGCGCCGTGCCGCTCACGAAGCTGGGCGATGCCAGCTCGGCCAACACCGTATCGCGATGATTCGCCGCGTGACAACCGAACGGCACAAATCCACAGCGTCGATCCTGAGCAACTCGCGAAACGTCTGTCGGTCCCGACAAGGTTTCGTCGAGATTGTCTTCAAACGGGGAGCGAGACGCCGTGGACCGCGAAAAAGAAATCGAGCAATGGATCAACAGCCTGCAAGACGACACGCTGAGGGAGATCGCGCGGCTGAAGTGGGCCGGTTTCGCGGATTGGGACATCGCGACGCGAATGGATCTTGCTCCGCGCACCGTAGAACGAAAAGTCGCGCTACTCCGACGCATGTGGCGCGAAAGACCGGGCCGCGCGCCACCGGAAACGAAGACGGAATGAAACGCGTCGTCGTAAGGTGCCGTTGTCAATTTTTCACGGCCGGTTAGTTTTTCCGATGGCGGAGTCTGGTCGGCCTCAATCCGAGTCGCGGAGCGACTCGGCTACGTAGCTGAGTCGCTCCGCGACTCAGATTCCGAATACCCCGGAATCGAAGGACTTAACAAATTAGCCAGCCGTGGCCGATTTTTCTCTCTCCCTTTGGGCAAGGGTTTGGGACAAAGGATACGATGGTGACATAGTTGCCCTCATCCGGCCTTCAGCCACCTTCTCCCGGGGGGAGAAGGAATGTAATCGTTGTGGATGGCCGCACGGGCTTGGTTTTGGCAGACTGTTGTGAATGTCTGCGAACCAACCCATCCCTGATGGCTCGGCTCTTCCTTCTGGCAGTTCTCATGAGCCAGGTTCGGTCAGCCTGTTGATTCAGGCTTACAAGGAAGATGGAAACATTGAAGCGTTCACAACTCTCTGGCATCGGTACATCGACCGGCTTTTGGAAGTGGCTCGGACGAAACTGGGAGGCATGCCGCGGCGAGTTGCCAACGAGGACGACATTGCTCAGGCGGTTTTCGCCAGCCTGCACGACGCCGTTCAGAAGGGCCACGACCCGGACTTGAACGATCGCGGTGATCTCTGGCAAATCTTGTTGAACCTCGCCGAGCGAAAGGCCATCGACTGGAAACGGTTCATGGGCCGAGACCGCCGTGATTTCCGACGCACTGAGGGGGAGTCTGCCGCCGGAAGGCCGACGACGAGCGAATCGCAAGCCGGCGCGGGGATGGCGAACTTTGCCTGTCCTGACCCAACTCCGGAGGTCGTGGCCGAGCTTCGCGACCAAATCAACCACTTGCTTGGCAAGTTGCCGGAAGATCAACGTCGCGTCGCCCTCCAAAAGTTGCAGAGCTACACCAACGAAGACATCGCGGCTCAGTCTGACTGCGTCCCGCGCACGGTCGAGCGCAAGCTGCAAATGATTCGAAAGGCCTGGTCCGAATTGCTGGAAGCGGACTGAACACGTGTGATCGGAAGGAACCGACAGTTAGACATATCGGCATGTCCGTGTGCAAGTTACTTGATCTCGCGAAGGCGGATGTTCTTGAACTCGGCCCACATTGGTTTTCCGGCGTGCAGTTGCAAAGCCAGGATGCCTTCCGTGAGTGCTCGCTCGGAGTCGTTATCTGTGAAGTCCAGGATCAGCGTGCCGTTGAGGTGATGCCGGATGTGGTTCCCTTTGGCGATGATCACCACATCGTTCCAGTCGTCGAGCTTGAAGAGATTTTGAAACGCCGCCTGATCGATCAAGCTCGACCTGATGAGCTTCTTGCCGTCCTTCTCCCAGATCGCTTCTTCCCCGACGAGACAGATGCGTCCGCGCTTGCCCCCTTCGTCGTAAATGAAACCGGACACGCTGGGGAGTTGAGTCTCGTTGCGGAGTTCGTGCTGATAACCGCGCACGACCCATTGGTTGCCAACCTTGCCGTCGGTGATGTGCTTCGAGCGGTATTGAATGCCGGAGTTGTTAGTCGCGTTGCAACGGAACGAGAGCCGCAACTCGAAATCCTTCGTGCTGCCGTCTTTCCAAATGATGAACGTATTCCCTTTGGCCGGATTCTCGGCGGTCGTTTCGCCGTGGATCACGCCGTCCTTAACGCTCCACAGCTTAGGATCGCCGTCCCACCCGGCGAGATCCTTACCATTAAACAGCGACTGCATCCCCGCCGCTTCGGGGGGAGCCGTGAACGGAGTATCGGCTGCCAGGACACAGACAGGAACCAAGAGAGCAGTCAGCAGCACCAAATTGCGAATCATGTCTTCCTCCGAAAATGTTGGGCGAAAAAGGGTGGCACGACACACAGCTGCGAGTCGAGACGCATCAACCCCGGATATGGACCAATACAAGAAAGTCCGGAGCCGCACAGACAGCGATCGAGAAGTTGTATTGTTCCCGATGGGATCGAAGCAATTGGCCGGTGGTCGACAACACAACTGTCACGCGCATTTCTTAATGTCGCTCAGACCGGAGGACAATTCGGTGGCGGATGCGTAGCGGTGGTAGAGCGTGCGGTGGGGGAACGGCAGTTCGATGCCGAGATCGTCGAAGCGGTTCTTGATTCGACGCAGCAGTTCACGCTTGATCGCAAGTTGTTGGTTTGGCTTGGTCTTGATCGAAAACTTGAGCGTGACGGCCGAGTCACCCAAGGCATCGACGGCCGGCGGCGTCGCATCGTCGACGATCATGAGGCCGAAGGCTTTGTCCGCGCGGAGTTCCCGCGCGAGTTCGACGAGCACGGCGATCACGTGATCGAGGTTTTCTTTGTAAGCCACGGCGACCTCAATCATCGCTCGCGACCAGCCCTGAGTTTCATTGCTCACACTGTCGATGGTTCCGTTGGGAATGAAATGGACCACGCCGCTGCCATCCCGGAGTACCGTCATTCGCAGCGTGATGCGTTCGACCTGGCCGGTCAGATCGCCGATGCGGATGGTGTCGTTGAGCATGTACTGATTTTCCAGCAGCATGACGAAGCCGCAAAAGTAGTCTTTGATCAAGTTCTGGGCACCGAACGCGACGGCCAGGCCGATGACCGCCACGCCGCCCATCAGCACCTTGACGTTGGCTCCGCACTCTTCCAGAAGCATCAGTGTGCCGGCGACGACGATCGCCACGCTCGAGGCATTTTGAAAAACGCCGACGAGTGTCCGAGCACGATTCTCACGTTCGATCGGCGACCCACGACTGGTCCCGCCGGCGACCAGGTTGATGGTACGTTTTGAAAAGAAGTGGGCGAGTTGATTCATCGCAAACATCCCCACCACGATCAGCAGCACCTTCGGGCCGTGATCGAGCAACCATTGCGAGATGTTGCGGAGCGTGAACGGGTTTCGCAGTTCGTCCACCTTTTCCTGGGCCGACGCCGCCGCCAGACGCGCCTGCTCGGCCTCCTGCAAGACCAGAATCTGTTCTGAGTGCAGCGACGCCAATTCGGATCGACGATCGTTGAGGCGGTCGGTGGCTGCGATCACGTCGGTCCGAAAAACGGTCATTCGCCGCTGGGCATCAAGCACGTCTGCTCGAAGTTCTTGAAGTTCCGCTGGGAGAGCACCGTCTTTTTGACGCTTGGCGAACTCCGTTTCGAGTTCCTTCTGCGTTACTTCGGCCAGTGCGGCCTTCTTGCGAGCTATCGTGAGCACCTTCTGCTCCTGTGCGATCAGCTTCTGCAAGTCGGCGATTCGGGCAGCGATGGATTGAGTCTCTTCCTGAGCCTCCTCGGCCTCCTCTTCTTTCTTCTTGGCCTCTTCCTCGGCCTGCATCAGTTCGGCGTCCTCCTCGTCCGATTCTTTTTCCGACTTGGATTCGCCCTCGGAGTCATCATGCTTGTCCCCCACGTCGCTCTTCGTATCAGCGTCGGATTCCGAATCCTTTTGGTCCGCAGATTTCTTGTGGTGACTATGCACCTTATCGGATGACTCGGAATCGTCGTCACGCTTAGATTTCGTTCCGGTCAACTCGTCCAGGGCCTCCCGATCCAGCAAAGTCTTGCGACGCAATGTCGCGATCTCGTCTCGCCGAGTCTTGCGTTCTTCCAGTGCCAGTTCGAATCGCTCTTTCGCGAGCTTACGTTGTTTTTCGACGGAAGCGATTTCTTTTCCCAACGCCGTCGCTTCGCTCGCTTGACCGGCTGTCTTAAGTTCTTCCAGCGACTCTCGCTTCTGTTCGAGTTCACCATCCAGCTCCTGAAACTCCTTCTCAGCCTTGGCGTATTCGCTGGCGGGGTTGGTGAACTCGGCTTCCAACTCTTGCAGTCGCGCTTGTTCGGCTTCGAGTGTTTGCCGTAGGTCGGTGATGCGCTCGGCGTCGGAAGTTTCCACTTTCGACGCGGCGGGGGGCGCAGAGGCCGGCTCATCGGTGGTCGGCTTCTCGGCGAGCTTGCTCTGTGCCGGGGACGATGGTTCAGGCTCCGGTGCGGCAATCGTCGAATCCTCCGCACGCGCCGCAGCGACCGAAATGGCGAGAACAGCGAAACAGACAAATCGCGACATGACCATGAAGTCGTCCCTCCTTGGATGACTGGCGCCCGGTGTTCAGCGAAACGGGCGGAACTATGCCAAACTCTATCGAATGCAGCAATCTCAGCCTGCTAACCCAACAGTCCCAGCAGATACGGCCACACGCTCAGACGCACTGCTTGGATCGTGAAGTAGCCGAAAAACGCGCTCGACCAGATCAGCATCACAAACCGCAGCGGGCTCATCGACAGACTGCGCGACAGGATCTTGTTGTTGAGGTACAGCAGAATCACCGAATACACAAACATGACTCCACCGTTCATCGCGGCCGATGTCTTCAGCAAGAACAACGGCTCCTTGAGTTCCTTCAGACCAAGCACGGTCGGAGACAACAAGATCGCGATGCCCAGCAGAATCTCACCCCACAGGAACAAGAAATAGAGACGACTGGCCGGCCAGCGATCGTTCTCGCGCAGCCAGTTGACTTTGACAATGTCGGTCGAAATACGAGCAGCGACGTCCAGCACTCCCAGTTCGGTCGTAAACAGGATCGCCACGCCCATCAGCAGAAAGCAGAACTTCAGCACGGAGCCAAGAGGCAACCCGAACGGCGACAACTCGCGGAGCACGCTTGCCTGACCCCACACGAACGCCATGTCCTTGCCAAACTTCGCCATCTCGGGCTTCAATTGCCCGTTCGAATCGTAGTACAGCGAATATGCAATCAGCGCCATCAGCACCAGGCACAGCACGCACGTGCAAAGGAAGCTGAAGAAGTGTTCGATGTTTGCGGCACGCCACCACGCGCGCCACCGCGACATGTTTTCCGCCGTGTGCGGGAAGTGAAATCCAGTTGCTGGAATCGCTTCCTCGCTGCCGGTCAACGGGCTGGTGATCCGGCCGATATACCGGCCCATGGCGTAGCCTTTATCCTTGATAAGATTGCTTTGCCCGAGATTCATCGTGCCACCGGCGCCCGCGAACGCGAGTGCGCCGAGCAACTCCATCAAGCTCAACCCCGTCTTGGGCAAGTCGGGCATCTGACCGATGCTGAGCGCGCCCTTCAGCATCGCGACCACCGCATCAACTCGAATCGTCGCCACCGCGATGACCACGACCAAAACGAGGATCATCGCCACCAATACGGTCTGAATCTTCTCGACCGTGTTGTAGACCACCGGCCCCGACGTCAGCACGACTCCCACCAGCAATAGGCCGCCAATCGCGTACGCCGTTGCGTAATGAGTTTCAATCTGCCAGCCGCCGCCCGGCAGCTCTGTGATGGTGGGATCGAACACCAACCAACTCGCCAGATTCGCGGCCCCGGTCGCCCAGCCGGGCCAAGCCCAGGGAATGATGTTCAGCGCCAGCATGATCCACGCCCAATGCCGACTGAGCCGACAAAAGCCCGTGATCGCGCTCTCGCCCGTCGCCAGCGTCCAGCGCTCGATCTCCATGTTGATGAAGAACTGTGTGACAACTCCCAGCAAGCAGGCCCAAAAAAACACGAAGCCCGACTTGTACGTGATGTACGGCCACAGAATGTACTCGCCCGAACCCAACGACAACCCGGCCAGGATGATGCTCGGCCCGAGCATCTTCCTCCACGCGACCGGCTCCGGCAACTCGCGATACTTCAGCGGCGGCAAGTGCTCGTGCGGGATGACAGAATCGGGAACAAGATCGCTATCGGCAGTCGGATCGGGTTTAGACATCATGTTGTTCGACTTTGATCGGTGGTTTTTACGGCCCCCTCGCCCCCTGAGAGTGGGTTGGGGCGAGGGACGAGTAGCCAATCAATGCTCCTCACCATCATGGCCGCAAGCTACCGCCACACTTCTTGCGCCGAAACCCTGGCGGCACCAAAATCCATGTCAGCACGACGATGGCTCCAAACGAGCCGTAGCAGACCGTGAAGACCCACGGCGCGGCGTCGAAGAACAGCAGATCGTGGACCCAAGTGGCGAGGAAGTCGCCGCGATAACTCCCCTGTCCCGCAAAGTCTCGCAGCCGCTGCTCCCACACCGTCAGCGGGCAGGTGACGCCGCACAGACTTTCGGCCACGACAAACCCAATGGCCGCCAGATGGACCGCTCGAAACCGAACGCCCCGCACCCACTCCCACCGCCGCACGCCTCCCACCAGCGTCAGCAGCAGCCCGAACACCACAAACACCACGAACGCGAAGTGAACGACGACGACAAGATCAGCGGTCAGTCGGTAAAGTGTGGCCATGTCACTCAAGAGACCGCCGTGGCCGCCAATATTCCCGACCCCGCATCGTGACGAGGCGATTGATGAAGCTTGGGGATGACGTCGTGATTCTCCCGGAAAAGCTGACCGAGTATCTGCTCACGCATCGGCCAAGGAATGACAAGTCCGGCTTTCTGGCGCGGGCGGGTTACACGGCGGCGAATTGGCGATTACTGGAGAATGACATCCACAAGCTGGTTCGAGTGAACGACGCGGCGTCAGACGGACGCAATGATTTCGGCGAATTTTTCCTTGTGCGTGGCGAATTGATCGGGCCAAACAATTCGAGCTTGAAGGTGAAGACGGTTTGGATTCAATTGTCGGAGACGGACGAAACGCTGTTTGTAACGCTCGTCCCAGATGAGGAATGAATGCCCATGAGAATTGCATTGTTTAGCGAAGTGGCGCCGACACGGAACATCCCGGAGTTGGGACTGTTTCAAGGCGACGTGGCGACGGTGGTGGATCATCTGCAATGTACTGCGGCGAGCGGCGGCGAAGAGGGATACGCGTTGGAAGTCTTCAACGCCGTGGGCGAGTCCATCGCGGTCGTGGCCGTTCCGTGTTCCGCCGTCGAACCGCTGCGAGCCAACCAAGTGCTCGCCACGCGAGAGAGACTGACTCACGCCGAAGCCTGAATGCCTGTGGCACCAAACACTCTGAGGGTCACTGCTTGAATTCCTAAACAAGCCAGGGCATTCTGCTGTGTAATTCCGACTGTCACCGCCAACCACTCAGCCGTACAAGGCCGCGCGGCTGATGTCATTGTTGGGCATCAACTCAGGATTCGGATCATGATCGCACGGCGTAAACCCCTGAAATTCAATCTTGTTGAGATCGACGCTGGGTCTTTCATTTTGAGGCGACCCTCGCCAACGGCAAGCCAGTCCTCGAAGAAGCCATGGAAGAATTTGCCGACTTTGTGGCGGCAGTGTTATTCGATTGGGGTGGGACAGACGCCACGCTCTTTAACCGGCTAAAGCACCACACCGACGACCATCTGTGGAATAGGTGGCAGTATTTCTCTTGGTTCGGCCTGGCTAAACAGGCAGGGGCCGCGATTTGCTGAAGCAGAGCAGTTTTTTCAAGCGGTGGATGAGAACATCACGGAGTTAACGCTCGAAGATGTCCAGGACGGTATTTCTGAGCAAGTCAAGCAACTCAAACAGCTTCAGAAGCAGGTCAGCAAAATCAGCGGATAACTGACGGCGTGTGCGCGAATTTCGAATTCTGCTGAGAAAGGCTTGGAAATTGGGAACATCTTTGTCGGCAGAATCTGAAATCCGCACACCCGACCCCGTGCGTTTTTGCCTCATCGCAGTGACGCTCATTTCGCTAAGCGATGCACCATTCGCAATCGCTGCCGATGGCGTGATTGATTTCGCCAAGCACATCCAGCCGTTGCTTGCCAAGAAGTGTGTTTCGTGTCACGGGCCGGAGAAGCAGAAGGCGGGGTTGCGGTTGGATCGGAAGGGGGCGGCGCTCAAAGGGGGCGATGACTTGGGGCCGGCGATTGTGCCGGGGAAGAGTCGCGAGAGTCCGCTGTTTCGCGTCGTGGCTGGGTTGGAAGAGGGATTCGCAATGCCGGCCGAGGGAGACAAGCTGACGGCTACGGAGATTGAGCTGCTCAAGCGATGGATCGACAGCGGCGCCGAGTGGCCGGATGACGGGAGTGAGAAGGACGATGTTCTGAAGACGCATTGGGCGTTTCGGCCGTTGGTGCGGAAATCACAAATCACAAATCTCAAATCTCAAATTTCATATCTGAGATTTGAAAATCCAATCGACTCGTTCATCGTCGCGCGCTTGGAACTCGAAGGTCTCAAGCCGTCGCCAGAGGCGGATCGCACGACGCTGATTCGGCGGTTGAAGTTTGACTTGCTCGGACTGCCGCCGTCGCCGGAAGAGGTTGAGGAGTTCGTTGCCGATCCCGAACCGGATGCTTACGAGCGGCTCGTCGATCGCTACCTCGCGTCGCCGCATTTTGGCGAGCGGTGGGCACGACATTGGCTCGACGTGGTGCGGTTCGCGGAGAGTCATGGCTTTGAGATGAATCAGCCTCGGCCGAATGCTTGGCCTTACCGCGACTACGTCATCCGCAGCTTCAACGAGGATAAGCCGTATGAACAGTTTGTCTTTGAACAGGTCGCGGGTGACACCGTTGGTATTGATGAAGCCACGGGATTTCTGGTCGGTGGACCGTGGGACCAGGTCAAGAGTCCCGACATCGGACTCACGTTGCAGCAACGGGCCGACGAACTGCACGACATGGTCAGCACGACCGGCAGCGTGTTCCTGGGCCTGACGGTTGGGTGTGCTCGGTGTCACAACCACAAGTTCGATCCGATCT
>CAYSHJ010001060.1:0-2713 GCA_964430385.1 uncultured Planctomycetaceae bacterium | reverse complement strand
CGGTGAAGGTTACCTACTGCAAGCTCACGGCCCGGTGCGAGTGGCCGGGCGCGACGTGTCGGATCGCACGGGGCTCGGTGGTGATTGCGAGGTTGAACTGGCACGCACTGTTCGTTTACGGTTTCGGCAGCCGTCGGCGTTGAGCTTGTCGGCGCGAGTCGACTTCGTCAGCGATCATCGTCCAGCGCACGCGGTCGATGGGATCGTGCTCTTGGCGGACACGTGCTTGCTTGGTCCGGCCTCCGACAATCACATCATCTGCCCGGACTGGCCCGAAAGCGTCGTGTTGGTGCGGCAGGCGGGGGAATTGTGGTGCCGCTCGCGAGCGGCCCTACTCGTCAACCAAAGGCCTGCCGGCAAAGGAGTTCGGCTCCGTTCGGGTGACGTTGTCGCGAGCGATGACCTGCGGTTTCGGATCGAGACGGCTGTTGCGACTGGATAAGATTCCGGCCACCCTGGCGAATGAGTGAATGTAGCTGAATTCGCAGGAATTCAGCCCGATCGCGGAGGCGGCTAAACTTTTGCGAGTTCAGCGACTTCCCCAAGGCAAGACGTCATGAAGTTCACGTTCGGTCCTGAATCGCGACCGTTGAATGGTTACACGATCAAGCGGGCCATCGCGCGCGGTGGCTTCGGCGAGGTGTACTACGCACTGACCGACTCGGGCAAGGAAGTCGCGATCAAGCTGTTGCAGGAAAACCTCGACGTCGAACTGCGTGGCGTCTCGCAGTGCTTGAATCTGAAGCACCCGAATCTCGTCACGATCTTCGATATCAAGCAGGATGCCGATGGCGACTCGTGGGTGGTGATGGAGTTTGTCAGCGGCAAGACGCTCGACCACGTCCTCCATGAGAATCCAAACGGCATGGCACTCGACGACGTGTTGCCGTGGCTGGACGGAATCGGGGCGGGCATCGGCTTTCTGCACGATCGCGGCATCGTGCATCGCGACTTGAAGCCGGCGAACATCTTTCGCGAGAACGGCATCGTCAAGGTCGGCGATGTTGGGCTGTCGAAGTTCATCGCGCCCAGTCGTCGCAGCGCGCACACACAGAGCGTCGGCACTGTTTATTACATGGCTCCCGAAGTGGCGAAAGGCCGCTATGGCCGCGAGGTCGATGTCTACTCGCTGGCGGTTATCCTGTACGAAATGCTCACCGGCAAAGTGCCCTTCGACGGCGAGACGACCGCCGAAATCTTGATGAAGCATCTCACCGAGCGACCGAACCTTGACCCGATTCCGGCGAAGTTGCGTCCGGTGTTTGAACGTGCTCTCGAAAAGGATCCGCAGCGTCGCACGCCGGACGTGACCGAGTTGGCTCGTCAATTTCGCATGGTGGCGACTGGGGCCGAAGCGACTGGGGCGGAAGCGACTGGGGCGGAAGCGGTCGCGTCTTCTGCGAAGGCCGAGAGGTCCGATCAGACTGGTCCGACCTATCAGACGGATCCGACACATAGGTCTTTTTTTCCGAAGTCCAAGCGGCCGAAGTCGCGCTGGGAGGTGTTTTGCCGCGCGTGCGGATGCGGTCTGGGAACGCTGCTGAGCTTGCATCCGTTGGTCAAGCTGGCTGCCCTAGCGGCGATGTTGTTGTTGGCTTGGCCGCGAATCCCAATGGCCGGCGGAGTGCGCGTTGGTAGCGGGTTGCAGATGTTGTGGATCGTGATTGGGCTGATCGTGGCCTATGAGATTTTCCGCGGAGTTTCGCACGCGGTGGAATGGCTGTTCCTGCCAGTCCGAGAAGAACCGCACGGAGGCAATCCGGAGGTTTCGCGCGGTATTCGCCTGAACTCTCCGACCGGCTCACCTCCGTCTTCGACGAAGGCCGGCCTGCCGCCGTGGCCACAGGTGCCGTTTCGTCGAGCGGCTTATCGAGTCATGGACCCGAACTCGATGCGCGAGGTCTCGTGGCGACGACGGATGACTGAGTTGTCTGGCTCAATGGCAACCGCCGGATTGGCGACCGGTTTGGTGACAGCCGTGCTGGCGTATCTGACAACTTTGTTCGGATCGACGGCGCTGACGGGGCACTTCGTGGCCGGCACGCTGATCGGAACGTGGGCCTTGTTAGTGTTGTGCAAGCTGCGCGAGGGGCATCGGCGCGAACGGTATCTCGATCGCTTGTTGCTCGCCGGAGCCGGTGCTTTGGTGGGTGTCGCATTGTTTCAAGTCGACCAGTTTCTGTTGATCGACTTGCCGAAGGATGGATGGACTCCCAGTGGCGGCGTGTTGGCGACGACCAGTTTGCAACTGTCGGATGCAGCAGAACAACCGAAGGTCGAAGGTTACGCCGCCTTCTTCGCGATCGTCTTCGGGTTGCGACGATGGTGGTGGCATGCCGATGCGTTCCGCGCGCACCGGTTTCGAGTGATGTCCGTTTTGCTGACAACCTGCGTGGGATTCTTGGCCGCTCAAGCCTGCGGCTTTCCGGTCTTGTGGGGCACCGTTTGGGCGGCGAGCCTTTCGAGCGTCGTGCAACTCGCCGCCGCGTGGACTCCGCCGGAACAACGCGGCTGAAGTGAAGGAACCGAGCGATGGAAGCCACACCTCTCCAATTCGGAGTCGACTTGTCGCTGCTGGCGATCTTGTGTTTTGCCGCTGGCTTCGGACTGTTCGTGCGATGGGTGATCCGCCAATCGCAATCTTCTCGCAACATCGTCTCGGGAATCGTGCCGGCGCTTGTCGTGGTCGTCACTTTGTGTGTCCTCGTGGTGT
>CAYSHJ010001059.1:0-5294 GCA_964430385.1 uncultured Planctomycetaceae bacterium | reverse complement strand
AGCTGTTGCTTCTCGCTGATCCGAATTTTCGCTGCCGTCCCTGGCATGGCTTGACCTCCCGCCTCAAAATCGAGGACTGACGGGAGATATACGATTTTCCGTTTTCATGAAACCCCGTTTCCGAGATGTGGCACTAGCGTGGCGTTTAGCCCGGACGGGAAACGGCTGGCATCGGCAAGCTGGGATCAGACGGTGAAGGTGTGGGACGCCACGAGCGGTCAGGAGACGCTCACGTTGAAAGGGCACTCCAGCTTTGTCCCGAGCGTGGCGTTGGGGGAGCCGCAACTCCAGTCGGCCTACGGCCTCCTTCCGTTGCGGCTCCCCCAACACCACGCCCAACCCCAGAGCCTTCGGCTCTCTAGGACTCGTCCGTCCGAGACTCAACTCACCACGTTGCCTCTCGGACTTGTACACTACCCGCGACTGTCAACCATGTCCCCGAACACTGTCAACCATGTCCCCGAACACTGTCAACGATGTCCCCGGCCCTTACAGCCTAGCTGGCTGGGGTCAACGCAAACGGTCGAATTCGTCACCGGTCCATTCGTTTCGGCAACGGACAACCGACAACGGACCAAAATCAATGTGAGTGAATCGTCTGCGCTGGCGTCTGTCCATCGTGCGGGGACTCGGAAACCGTGTCTTTCAACAGCCGCAGTGCGTTAAACACGACCAGTAGCGACATGCCCATGTCGGCGGCGATCGCGGTCCACAGCGAGGCCAGGCCGAAGATAGTCAACATGGCGAATGCGGTTTTGACACCGAGCGCGGCGATCACGTTTTGACGAATGATGCGCCGCGTCCAGCGAGCGTGATGAATGAGCCAGGCCACGCGAGTCAGATCGTCGCCCATCAAGGCGATGTCGGCGGTTTCCAGAGCCGCGTCGGTGCCGGCGACTCCCATCGCGATGCCAACGGTCGCGCGGGCCAGTGCGGGAGCGTCGTTCACTCCGTCACCAATCATGGCGACCTGGCCGAAGCGGCGAACCAATTCATCCACCTGGTCGGCCTTCGCCTGCGGCAGCAACTCCGCATGGACTTCGTCGACTCCCACCTCCTGAGCCAAAACATCGGCGGTGCGACGATAATCTCCGGTCAGCATGACGATGTGTTCAATGCCCGCGGCTCGCAGAGCACTCACGGCGGACGTCGCGTCTGGCCGAAGCGAGTCGGCGAAGGCGATCAATCCGCGAATTTGTTCGGCATCGCAGACGGCGACGACCCCATCGCCACGCGCCGTCAATTCCTCGAAGGCTGAACGAAGGCTCGCTGTCTCGCATCCCAAATCCGCCAGGTATCGAAGTGAACCAACGCCGACGCGTCGTCCGGCCATGAGCCCTTCCGCGCCGCGACCGGGGAGCGATCGAAAGTCCTCGACCGGCGCGAAAGTCACGCCCGCGCCGCGAGCTTTCCGCACGATCGCCTGCGCGAGCGGATGTTGCGAGCGTGCTTCGATCGCGGCGGCCATCGCGAGAACATCGGCCTCGCGCGAATCGCCGAAGGGAATCACTTGCCGCACGTCCGGTTGCCCGAGCGTCAGCGTTCCGGTCTTGTCGATCGCGACGGCGCGCAGTTGCGCGGTCAGTTCCAGAACTTGGCCGCCTTTGACGAGCACTCCGGCATTCGCCGCGGAGGTCAACGCCGCCACGATGCTCACGGGAGTCGAGATGACCAACGCACACGGACACGCGATCACCAGCAATACCAAGCCTTCGTAAAAACTGCTGGACCAATCGTGACTCAAAAACAGCGGCGGCAGCAGCATCACCAAGCTGGCCAACGCCATCACGGCGGGCGTGTAGACGCGCGCGAATTTCTCGACCCACTGCTCGCCGCGCGAGCGATGCCGTTGAGCGTCTCCGACGATTCGCAGAATGTGAGCCAGCGTCGTGTCAGACGCGATTTTCGTCGTGACGATCTCGACCGCTCCGTCGGCATTAATCGTGCCGGCGAACACGTCGCTGCCTATCGACTTCACGACTGGCAGCGATTCACCAGTGATCGGAGCTTCGTTAACGGTCGTCGCTCCCTTCACGACCTTGCCGTCGAGCGGGAATCTCTCGCCCGGCCGAACGATCAACGTGTCGCCGACGATCACGGAGTCCGCGGGAACATTCGCTTCGGTGCCGTCGAACTGAAGCAGGCAGGCCGTGTCGGGCGCCAACGTCATCAGTGCGTGAATCGCGCGCCGCGCGCGTCCAACGCTCCAAGCTTCCAAGCTCAGCGAGACGGCGAACAAAAAGACGACGGTCGCGGCTTCCGACAGTTCGCCCAGACCAATCGCTCCCGCGACCGCCACTGCCATCAAGAGGTGCATGTCTGGCCGAAAACGCCGCGCGGCGAGAAACGCCTTTGGCAGCACGAACATTGCTCCCACTCCCGTCGCCACGAGAAATAGCACTCGCGGCAGCAACGGCATTTCGACGTCTGCCAAACCCAATGCAGCTCGCCATCCGCTTTGCAACGCATGCACCAGCCATGCCGCGAGCAACAGAACTCCGCTGCCGACCGTCGCGATCAATGGCCCCAGTCGTTCCGACCGACGCACCTGTTCCGTCGGGGAGTGTTCTCGCTCGTCCCACGGCACGGCGCGCAGGCCAGTCGTCGCCACGGCCGCGATGATCTCTGTCGCTGCGATCGCGGATGGATCGAACGTCACGACCATCTTGGCGTGTAACACATCAAACACGAGTTCCCGCACGCCGGCTTGCGGCGCGAGTACCGACTTGAGTGCCGCGACCTCTTCGGCGCAATCCAAACCACGGATACGGAAACTCTCCGTCGCGATCCGCGGATGTTGCCTCATTCCCTGGCCTCCGGTGGTCGCAACAGGTCGAACACGCGGTTGATCAGATCCGGCAGGCCCTTGCCTGTCACGGCGGAGATTCGCAGAACCGGCTTGCTGATTTCTTGTTCGAGCTGCTCGGCGATCGGACCGGCATCGGGGAGTTCACATTTCGTGACGACGACCAATTCCAGACGTTCGGCCAGCGACTGATCGTGCAGTCGCAGCTCTTCGCGGATCGCGTGGTAATTCTGGACTGGGTCAGACTGGTCGGCCGGCATTGGCTCGACGAGATGCACGAGCACTTTCGTCCGCTCGACATGCCGCAGGAACTCGTGCCCCAAGCCGATGCCGGCGTGAGCCCCTTCGATCAGGCCCGGGATGTCGGCGAGTACGAATTGCCGGTCGTAGCCGATGCGGACGACGCCGAGATTCGGATACTTCGTCGTGAACGGATAATCGGCGATTTCAGGCGTCGCTCGAGTCAGCCGACTGAGCAGCGTCGACTTGCCGGCATTCGGCTTGCCGATCAAACCGACGTCGGCGATGAGTTTGAGTTCCAGCGTCACGGTCCGCGACTCGCCGAGCGTCCCGCGTTCGAACTCGCGCGGTGCGCGATTGGTCGCCGTGGCGAAGCGTTTATTTCCTCGACCGCCGTGACCTCCCTTGACCACGACGAACGTCGCGCCGTGATGATCGAGGTCGCACAAGATTTCATTGGTCTGGGCGTCGCGGACCAGCGTCCCGGGCGTCACTCGAATCTCGATGTCGGCTCCGCTCTTGCCCGCCTTCAAGCTTCCTTGACCGTTGATGCCCCGTTCGGCTCGCCAGTGTTTATGCCCGACGAGATTGGTCAAGCTGCCGAGGTTCTCATCGGCGATGACGACGACGTCGCCACCGTCGCCGCCGTCGCCGCCGTCCGGCCCGCCGCGCGGCACGTGAGCCTCGCGACGAAAGCTCACGCAACCGTGGCCGCCGTCGCCGGCTCTGCAAACGATTGTGTAACGGTCAACGAACATCGGTCAGGAACAATCACGGAGTATAAAATTCGGGCGCTTCGCCATTCGTGTTGGAATGCAGGCATCAGCCGCCGGGCGCTAGCCCACGGTTCAGCGAAACCAAACCGTGGGCAAGCGCCCAGCGGCTGATTCGACACAAGAATCAACACCACTGGCGGAGAGTCTGAATTCGAAAGTGTGAATTGGGGCCGAACTGTCACGGCTGGCCAATGATTCAATCTGGGCGAGTTGTTCCGGCACACTAGCCCGACGCGCAAGCGAGGGATTCTTCGAGAAACCCCTCGCTTGCGCGTCGGGCTAGTCTGAAAACGCCAACGAAACAAATAACCCAACTTGAAGAATTAGCCAGCCGTAGCCGAACTGTAGCGGCCGTGACAATCAATGACACGCAACAAGTATAATCAGCGCTACGCGGCGGCGAACCACCGTTTCGGCAGCAGAGCCACCACCAAGAACAGCACACACGCGGCGGCGCACGTACCGGCGAACCAGTCGCCGTAGGCCAGGTACAAGCTGCAGCGATTGTCGAGCGGCACGGTGTCGACGAGTGTGGCGTTGAGCGACTTGCGCCAACGGCCGGTCTCCGGATCAACGAGCGTCGAGTGAGCGACGTCGAACATCGAGATCGGCAAACGTCGGTTTGCGGCATCACGGCCGGCTTTTTGTAACAGCTCGCGCTTCTGATCCCAGGTGGCGTCGCCGTCGATGAAGACTTCTGGTTCACGGATCACGCCGTCACCGTCGATGATAGCCGAGATGCCCGTGTTGACCGCTCGCACCAACGGCGTACGGAACTCAACCGCGCGGAATGCCGACGTGATCAAATGCTGATCGAGTTCACTCGACCCGTGGAACCAGCCGTCGTTCGTGAGATTCAACAAGCAGGCGACACGGCCAGCCGAGTGTTGAGCGTTCGCGCCGTCGGCTGGCCGCGACGTAGCCCGCACGATGTCGCGGACCAAATGCGGCACCGTGTCCTCAAAGCAAATGATTGGCGCGACTCGCCAAGGGCCGCAGTCAAAGGCGACTGGTCCTGCGCCCGCCGTGATGCCGAACTCATCGGGAATCGGTGAAAACGATTTTAGCCACGGGAACGTGTCCTTCAGCGGAATGTACTCGCCGAAGATCACGCGATGCAGTTTGTCGTACGTGCCGGAGACGCCTTGGTCCGGTGTGACGATCGCCACCGAGTTGAAGTGCTTCAAGCCCGAGGTCTCGACCTGAAGTCGGTCCAGGCCGATGACCATGTTCGCGCCGCTCATTTGACTCATCTCGTGCAGCCTTTTGCGAACCGTCTGATCGCTCCAGTGTTCGACCGGGATGCCCGGCACCAAACGCCGCAAGTCGGCCTCCGACAGATTCGGATCGAAATCGGACAACGGCCAGCGAAACATCGTCTCCGGCCAAATGATGATGTCGGGCTTGTACGGCACGGAGTAGCCGGTCAGCACATCGTGCGTCTCAATAATCTTTCTGTACTCTGACGGGTC